>JAPPLJ010000012.1 GCA_028819475.1 Rhodospirillaceae bacterium | reverse complement strand
GGACAGGTTGAGAATCCCCTTTCGCAGAGAAATCCTCTGAAGAGGGGGAAGGATACAGGGCCCGCCCCGCCATTATTCGAGAGCATGGCGAATTCTTTCGGACCCCTTGAAGCCGGACCGATAATCCCCACATGCACCCTGCTCCGGATGCCGATTGCGGGTCCGGGGCCTGTCAACCCGGCTGCCGGCCATGAAGGCGGCGGCCCTGCGCCCCGAACCCGTCTTTTCGGTTTTTGGGGCCGATCACATTGCTTCGAAGGAGGATGTGCAATGACCCGTCTCGACTTTACCCCCCTGTTCCGCTCCACCGTCGGTTTCGACCGCGTTTCGCGCCTGCTCGAAGCGGCGATGAACGACAACGCCGGCGCCGCGGCGTCCTACCCGCCCTACAATATCGAAAAGCTGTCCGACGTCGCCTACCGCATCGTCATGGCGGTCGCCGGCTTCGGCGAGGAGGATATCGCCGTCACGGTGAAGGAAAACACGCTGTTCGTCGAAGGCCGCGTCGGCGGCAAGGAAGACGGCGCGCGCTATCTGCACCGCGGCATCGCCGGCCGCGCCTTCGAGCGGCGTTTCGATCTGGCCGAGCATATCCAGGTCGACGGCGCGTCGCTCGAGAACGGCCTGCTGGTCATCGACCTGCGCCGGGAAATCCCGGAAGCGCTGAAGCCGCGGACCATCGCGATCAAGTCCGCCGGTTCCCCGAAGGCGATCGGCAAGAAGGCCGCCTAGCGCCTCTCCCGCCCCGATCGTGGAAACCAAGCGCCGGCCGCCCGGGCAACCGGGCGGCCGGTTGCGTTATCGCGCCGGGAGGGCTTGACTCCTGCGTAGTAGAACATTATATGAACAAATGAGCGGGACGCCGGCCTGTCCGGCCACAAAAGAGGTTTATGCCGTTGGGTATACGGTGCCGGATTTCCGCCCAACGGCGAGAGGAAGCAGGTGAAATTCGGAAGGCCGCCCGTCAGTGGATATTCGAAATACCAGAATTGCCGCCCCGGACTTGTTCCGGGGCCCAGGGCCGCCCCGAAAAGTCTCAGCCCGTGGCCCCTTCGACAGGCTCAGGGCAGGCTCCTGGTCCCCGGATCGTCGCTGCGCTCCGTCCGGGGAGGCAATGGAGGGGCAATTTGCGGCATCGGCTGTCGGTGCTGCGGCGGGCCACGAACGCCCGGTTACGGACACAGGTGCAAAAAAACACGGTAGATAGACCGGTCGTTCTTTTCCGCGCCCGGATCAAGAAAATGGCGGAAATCCGCGGTTAACGCACCAAGTTAGTAAATGAACGATCGTAAAAGAATGTAGGAATTTATAGCTATAACACCGGCGCCGTCAGGATCCGCCAATCGTCGGCGAGACGCAGGCGCGCTTCGGCCTTGTCCTGCAGGCCGGCGAGGTCAATGCCGTCGATCATCTCGCGCACCAGCGGGCCGTCTTCGGCGATGTCGATCACGGCATAGTCGGAATAGATCCGGTCGACGCAGCGCTGCCCGGTGAGCGGATAGGTGCACCGGTCCAGGATCTTGGGCGCGCCCTGCCGGGTGCACAGTTCCATCATCACATAGATGCCGCGGGAGCCCATCGCGAGATCCATCGCGCCGCCGATCGCCGGCAGCCGGCTGTCGTCGCCGGTCGACCAGTTCGCCAGGTCGCCTTCGGCCGAGACCTGGTAGGCGCCGAGCACGCAGAGGTCGAGATGGCCGCCGCGGACCATGGCGAAACTGTCGGTATGGTGGAAGTAGGAACCGCCTTCCACCAGCGTCACCGGCTTCTTGCCGGCGTTGATCAGGTCCCAGTCCTCTTCGCCCTCCGCCGGGGACGGGCCGAGACCGAGAATGCCGTTCTCGCTGTGCAGCATGACCTCGCGGTCGTCGGGCAGGTAGTTCGCGACCATTTCCGGCATGCCGATGCCCAGATTGACATAGGCCCCGTCCGGGATGTCCTGGGCGATGCGCCAGGCGATCTGCGGCCGGCTCAGCGGTTGTGCCGTGCTCATCGGTCCACCTTGACGACCGCGTCGACGAAGATGCCGGGGGTGACGATCCGTTCGGGGTCCAGCCCGCCGCCGCCGTGGATTTCGTCGATCTCGGCAACGGTGCGCCGGCCGGCCATGGCCATCGACGGGCCGTAGTTGCGCGCCGCCTTGCGGTAGGTCAGGTTGCCGAAGCGGTCGGCGACATGCGCTTTGACCAGCGCGACGTCGCCGCGGATCGGCATTTCGAGCAGATAGTCCTTGCCGTCGATGCGCCGGACCTCCTTGCCGTCCGCGACCTGCGTGCCGACTCCGGTCGGCGTGTAGAAGCCGCCCAAGCCGGCGCCGCCGGCGCGGATCCGCTCGCTCAGCGTCCCCTGGGGCACGACCTCAAGCTCGATCTTGCCGGCAGCGTACAGCTCCGGGAAGACGACGCTGCCCACGCTGCGCGGGAACGAGCAGATCATCTTGCGCACCCGGCCCGCCGCCATGAGCGCCGCGATGCCGTGGCGGCCGACGCCGGCATTGTTGTTGACCAGCACGAGATCGCGGGCGCCCTGCTCGATCAGGCCTTCGACCAGGTCGTTCGGCACACCGGCCTCGCCGAAGCCGCTGACCAGCACTGTCGAACCGTCCTCGATGCCGTCGAGGGCGTCGGCCACGGAACGGGCGATTTTGTCGATCATGCAAATCCTGCGCTTCGCAGCGAAATGGCCGGAACCGGGGACGGGCGCCTGCCCTGCGCCCCCATCGGGGAATTCCGGGGCCGATGTCCTTCTTTCTAGCGGACCGGTCGAGAATTTTGCGCAATCTGGTGTCGCAGCCGCCGTCGATCAAACGAAGCGCGCGCCGGGCTCGGTCCCTCAGGCGCTGAACAGGAAAACGGCGCCGGTCACCGCCGCAAAGCTCGCGAGGGTGAAGAGGCCGTTCCAGCGCCAGGTCATTGCGGTTTCCTTGACGCCGGTTGCACGGCCCAGGAGCAGCGCCGTGGTCCCGAAAGGCGAACCGGTGAGGTTGAGGCACCAGCCCATGACGAAAGCAAAGCCGAGCAGCGTGGGATCGAGATCGAGGCCCGGAAGGCCGATCAGCAGGCTGCCGAAGAAGGTCGCGGTCATGATCGGCGGGACGGCCAGTTGCGACAGCAGGGGCACGGCGGCGACGACCAGCAGATAGATCGCCACGGCCGGCAGCCGGCCCGGCTGCAGCCATTCGCCGATCTGCGCCGGATCGAGCAGGCCGGCCAGCATCAGCCCGCAATAGCCGCCGGTGGACAGGGTCAGCGCTTCCGGCATGCTGCGGGGTATCGAGTCCGTCGCAACCTCGCCGATGCGCGCTGCGAAGGAGCCGCCCCGGGCCGGCGCCGCGCCGATGGTTCGGGGCGTCCGCGACTGAACCCAGAGCCAGGCCAGCGTGACGAGCGGGGCCATCAGCATCAGCCCGACAATGACGATCGCGCCCGACGCCAGGACGATCAGAACGCACCCGCCGATCAGCGCCAGGCAAACCAGCGAGAACCGGACCGCCGCCGCGCGGGGGAACGTCCGGCGGATGCCGGTCGGGAGCAGGCCGTCGCGCGCCAGGCGACGGCGCGCCCGCCGGCCCACGGCGCGGTCGTTCAGCCAGCCCAGCGGCAGGATCGCCACCGCAACCAGCGCGCCCATTCCGGCCAGCGCGATCGGGTCCGCGCCGACGATGACGACCGGGATGAGCGCCTGGGTCACCGCCGTCGGCGACCAGGCGATGACCCAGGAAAAGCCCCGGATCAGGGCCGACAGCTGACGCTGTTCCCGGATTGCCGCGGCGGCGGGCTCGTCGGCCCGCGTCGCCTCCACGCCGCGCATGATGAGCGGCCCGATCAGGCTGAGCGTGCCGAAGTTGAGGAGCAGGCCCATGATGTGGCTTCCGGCGTGAACCGCGAGATAACGCCGGCCGGGCGGTTGCCGGGTCAGGTAGTCGCCGAGCGCCAGCACCGACGAAGACCGGCTGGCCCCGACCCGCAGCAGCCCGATCAGGATCATGAAGGCGGCCAGAAAGGCGGCCCGCTGCAGCGACTGTTCGATCAGCGCACCCGGCGCCGGCGCGGCGAGCAGCGCCGCCGCGGTTATCGCGGCCGCGGCTGCCAGCAGGCCGCGTTCGCGCCAGCCGGTCAGGCCCAGGCCGATCGCGTAGCACAGGACCAGGCAGATCGAGGAGGCGAGCGCGGCGGCGCGCAGGCCGGCGAACTGATGAATGAGAACCGCCGTACACAGCAGCAGGAGGCCGCCGCCGAGCAGCCGGCCCACCGCAGCGCCCATAGCAGGACGCGGCACATCGGAAGCCGGGATTTCCCCAGTGGCGTCTTCCGCGCTCATGTCGAAGGCCCGGGGCGGAGGGCGGTCGGTCGCTGCACCCTTATCGCGCGCCGAGCTGCCGCAGTTGCAGGGCGCGCCGGCGCTGGGCCAGCAGGGCGGCCCGGCTGCGCAGGATCAGGACCGTCACGAAATAGGCCATGAATCCGGCGATCGTCAGCAGCAGCGGCCACAGCATCGAGCTGTGAATCGACGGGCCTGAGAGTTTGAGGATGCTCGCCGGCTGATGCAGCGTGCTCCACCAGTCGACGGAAAACTTGACGATCGGCAGGTTGACGACCCCGACGACGGCGAGCAGCGCCGCCGCCCGGGCGCCGCGCTGCGGGTCGTCGAAGGCCCGGGCCAGCGCGATATGCCCGAGATAGAGGAAGAACAGCACCAGCACCGAGGTCAGCCGCGCGTCCCACACCCACCAGGCACCCCACATCGGCTTGCCCCACAGCGAGCCGGTGGCGAGCGCCAGCGCGGTGAAGCAGGCGCCGATCGGCGAGGCGGCCTGGGCCACGATATCGGCGAGCGTATGGCGCCAGATCAGGCTGGCCGCGCTGAGCGCCGCCACGACGAGATAGACGAACAGCGCCATCCAGGCCGACGGCACATGGACATACATGATCCGCACGCTCTCGCCCTGCTGGTAATCGGCCGGCGCGAAGACCAGCGCCCAGGGAATGCCGATGCCCAGGCAGAGCAGGGTCGCCGCCAGGCTCCAGGGGTAGACGGCGCGGGCCATCCGGTTGAACCGGGCCGGGTTGGCGAAGCGGTGGAACATGGGCCGCAGGATAGGTCCGCTTCCGCGGCGCACCATCCCGGCGCTTTGTCGCCGCCGGTTCGATTCTCGCGGGCGGCATTCGCGCGGCACCGTGCCGTCTGGCGCCGGCGGCACCGTCCCGGCAGCGTCGTTCCGTTCCCCCTGCAGGAAGGACTCGTTACCCCATGGAATTTCTCGAAACGCTCAAGGGCCTGATGAACGTCGAGACGTCCGGCGAGCTGATCTGGGTGATGGTCGGCTTCCTGGGGCAGGCCATGTTCTCGGCCCGCTTCATCATCCAGTGGTTCGTCAGCGAGAAGGCGAAGGAGAGCATCGTTCCCATCGCCTTCTGGTATTTCAGTATTCTGGGCGGCATGACGCTGCTGACCTACGCCATCTGGCGCCGCGATCCGGTCATCATCTGCGGCCAGGCGGGCGGACTGATGATCTACGCCCGGAATCTCTGGTTCATCTACAGCAAGCGCGCCCGCGAGGCGGACAGGGTGCCGACGGACAGCGACGCAGAGCGGCTGGCTGCCGACACCGCAAGCGAAGCGGAAAGGAAATCGGGATAACGCGGGCTAATCCCCCGGCGGCAGCCGCTCGATCTGCTCCGGGTGGGTGGCGACGATCAGCGGGCCGTTCCGGCTGCGCACCCAGCCGCGCACACGGATTGTCCGGCCCTTCAGGGCCCGGAGGTCGAAGCCGGCCCGCCGGAACAGGCGGCGGGCGCGGGCGCCGATCCGCACGGTAAAGTCGGTCCGCCAGTTGTCGCCGAAATTCAGATAGGTGACGCTCCGGAACGCGGCGACGGCCTTCACCATGCCCTCGACAATCTGCCAGGATTCGAGGTCGCGCCGCACCGAACCGGCCGTTCGGACGGCATAGCGCCGATGCGCCCATAGCCCGAGGCCGGCCCGGCGCGCCCTGTCCTCCCGGGCCAGCAGCTCGGCGATGCGCGCCTGGTTTCCGGCATAGCTGCGCACCCGGACATGGCCGGCGGATACGAGTTCGCCCTGGACCCAGCGCGGCCCGACGAACAGATGGACGATCAGGCGGCCGTAGCGATCGATGCGGCGGCCGGCGTGGTACAGGCGGACCCGCCGGCCGAGGACGAGGGCCGCAAGCGCCCGCCGCGCCGCTTCGGCATGGGGCCAGGGGCCGCCGCCGCGGCCGGCCCTGCGCGGCGCGTCAACGCCGGCCAGCCGCGCCGTGTCGCCCGATGCCAGCCGCACCGCCGCGCCGTTCATGACCTCGACGACGCCGGCTTCGCCGGCCGGCTGCAGCGCCTCGGGCGCGGCTGCGGCGTGCGCCGCCGTCGTGGCCGGCAGCAGACAGAGGAACAGCGCCGCCCGTCCGGCGCCGCGGCGCAAGGAACGGGTGACCTTGCCGCCACGCTCGGCTACAGATGCGCCTCGCGTCTTCGCTATCGCCGGCAAGCCGGCCGCCCTGTCATGCATGCCGAAGCCAATCCGTCCGTCTCCCGATCCGTTTCCGATTCGGCTTCGACTGCCCGGGCCGAGCTGTTTCCGGCGATCGAACCTTACGACACCGGCTTCATCGCGCTCGATCATGGCCACAGGATGTACTGGGAGCAATCGGGCAACCCGGCCGGTGTCCCGGTCGTGTTCCTGCATGGCGGGCCGGGCGCCGGCACGTCGCCGACCCACCGGCGCTATTTCGATCCCGCCCACTACCGGATCGTCCTGTTCGATCAGCGCGGCGCCGGCCGGTCAACGCCGCCGGGCCATCTTGAGGCCAACACGACGCAACACCTGATTGCCGATATGGAGAAGCTGCGGGCGTTGCTCGGCATCGATTCCTGGTGGCTGTTCGGCGGGTCATGGGGCAGCGCCCTGGCAATGGCGTATGGCGCGGCCCATCCGGCGCGCTGCCGCGGTTTCGTCCTGCGCGGAATTTTCCTCGGCCGCCGGACCGAGCTGGACTGGTTCCTCACCGGCATGAAGCGGATATTCCCGGAAGCCCATCGCCGCTTCGCCGAATTCGTCCCGGCGGACGAGCGCGGCGACCTGCTGACCGCCTATCTCGCGCGGCTGACCGATCCCGATCCGGCGATCCACCTGCCCGCCGCCCGGGCGTGGAGCGCGTATGAGGGCGCCTGCTCCACGCTGCTGCCCAGCCCCGACACCGTCACGGCCTTCCAGCAGGATCGCATGGCGCTCGGTCTCGCACGGGTCGAGGCGCATTATTTCCGGCATGCCATGTTCCTGGAGGGCGTCGACCTGTTGCAGGGCATCGCCGGGCTCCGCCATCTGCCCTGCACCATCGTCCAGGGCCGCTACGATGTGGTGTGCCCGATCGTGACGGCAGACGAACTCGCCCGGACGTGGCCCGAGGCCACCTATGTCGTCGTGCCGGATGCCGGCCATTCGGCGATGGAACCCGGAATCCGCCGCGCCCTGCTCGAAACGATGGAACGCTGCAAGGAAGCGTGAGGAGAATATGCCGGGGCTTATCCGGCGGTTTCGTCGATGAAGCGGGCGAGCGCGATATCCTTTTCGCTGACGCCGCCGGCATCGTGGGTGCTCAGCGTGATCTCGACCCGGTTGTACACGTTGAACCATTCGGGATGATGGTCCGCCCGCTCGGCATAGAGCGCGACCCGCGCCATGAAGCCGAAGGCTTCGTTGAAATCCCGGAACCGGAAGCTCTTTGCAATCGCATCGCGGCCGTCGACCTCCGACCAGCCGGCGAGTCCCGCCAGCGCCTCGGCGCGCTGCGCGCCGGTGAGCCTTTCCGTCATCGTCGTCCTCCCGCGGTCGTCCTTCCACACCGGGCCGAACCCGGCCAAGCCTTGTGCGGCGCGCCGCGCTTCCTATCTCGGCGCTATGGCCGCAAGAGACCGCATAACGCCCCGCCGAAACCGGGCAATACCCGTCGTTACACCGCAGAACCGGCCGCGGCAAGGCGCGCCGGCGGTCGAGCGGGCGGTTGAGCGTGCGGCCGGGACGGACGACCCGGACGAGAAAATCCTGGCGATCGCGGAGCGGTGCTATGCGGCGCTTCCCGCCGAATTCCGGCAATATGCCGACAATGTCGTCATCACGATCCAGGATTTTCCCGACGCCGATACGCTCGCGCGTATGGGCTGCACAACGCGCTGGGATCTGCTCGGCCTCTACAGCGGCATCGCCGTGGGCGAGAAGGAAGCCGGATATGTTGCGCCGACGCCCGACCGGGTCTTTCTCTATGCCCGCCCGATTGCGGCCTATGCGAAAGATACCGGGGAACGGCTCGTCGACGTCGTCCGCCATGTCCTGATCCACGAGATCGGCCACCATTTCGGCCTGTCCGATGCCGATATGGAACGGATCGAGGCGGCTTGCCGGTGACCCGCCGCACGCCTGCCGGTTTGCCCGCTCGCGGGAACCGGACTTCGGCAACAGGACAGGACCCCAGATGGCCTCCACCGACCCCCTGACGCCTGAAGAACTGCGCTGGACCTGCGATCCGGCAGCCCTCGGTTTCGAGACCACGGCCGAACTGGAGCCGATTGAGGATGTCGTCGGTCAGCCGCGGGCGGTGGCGGCGCTCGAATTCGGCGTCGGGATCGACCGGCGGGGCTACAACCTGTTCTGCTTCGGCCCGCCGGGTTCCGGCAAGCATTCCATCGTGCGCAGCCATATCGTCCGCGCCGCGAACGGCCGCCCGCCGGCCCCGGACTGGGTCTACGTTCATAATTTCGACGAGCCGCACCGGCCGGCGGCGCTGAAACTGCCGACCGGGCGCGCCGGCCCGTTTCGCGAGGCGATGGAACAACTGGTGCGCGAACTCAAGGCAGGCATCCCGGCCGCCTTCGAATCGGACGAGTATCAGGCGCGCCGGAATGTCGTGGAGCAGGCGTTCCGCAATCGCCAGGCTGCTGCGTTCGGTGCGCTGCAGCAGGAAGCGGCCGCGCAGAATATCGTCGTCGTTCGCGGCGAACAGGGGTTCGCCTTTGCGCCGGCGGCCGATGGCCAGCCGATGCAGCAGGACGCCTTCGACGCGCTGCCGGAAGACCAGCGCGCGGCTTTCCAGAAGCTGGTCGAGGGGTTTCAGGCCAGGCTGCAGGAGGTGATGCGCCAGTATCCGGCCTGGGAGCAGGAGACCCGCGCGTCCCTGCGGACGCTCAACCGCGAAGTCGCCCGCAACGTAACTGCCGTACTCGTCAAGGAAGTCACGGACGCGTTCTCGGACCTGCCCGAAATCGTCGCCTATCTCGGCCGGATCGAAGACGATGTCGTCGACAATGTGTTCGATTTCCTGAAGGCGCAGCAGGAGCAGCGGCCGGCAGGCGAAAGCGGCCGGCAGATCGCCGATCTGGTCGGCCGGCCCAACGAACTGACGGGCCGCGACGAAAACGCCGGTTTCCGGCGCTACGCCGTCAACGTCGTCGTTCAGCACGATCCGGCAGGCGGCGCGCCGGTCGTCACCGAGGATGCGCCCGCGCTGGGCAACCTGATCGGCCGGGTGGAGCACACCGCCCGGTTCGGGACTCTGGTCACCGATTTCTCGCTGATCAAGCCGGGCGCGCTGCACAGGGCCAACGGCGGGTTCCTGATCGTCGACGCGCGCAAGCTGCTGATGCAGCCGATGGCGTGGGAGGAGTTGAAACGCGCCCTGATCGCCCGCGAGGTCCGGATCGGCACGCTGCCCCAGCTCATGGGCCAGCAGACGACGGTGACGCTCGAGCCCCAGCCGGTACCGCTGAGCGTGAAGGTCCTGCTGATCGGCGAACCCGGCTTGTACTACACGCTGGCCGCGCGCGACCCGGATTTTGCCGCCCTGTTCAAGGTGGCGGTCGAGTTTGCCGGCCATCTTGACCGGACGGCCGAAAATACCGCGCTTTACGCCCGCCTGATCGCCAGAATCCAGCAGCGCGAGAATTTGCTGCCGCTCGCCGCACCGGCCGTCGCCCGCCTGCTGGAGCATGCCGCCCGCTCGGTCTCGGACCGGACCAAACTGTCGGCGCAGGTGGCTGAAATCTACGACATCATGCGCGAAGGCGAGCATGCTGCGCGGCGCGACGGCCGGGATGCCGTCGCAGCGGACGACATCCGGTCCGCCATCCAGGCGCGGATCTACCGGTCGGACCGCATCCGCGAGACGATGTACGAGCGGATCGAGCGCGATTCGGTGCTGATTTCGACCGACGGCGAGGCGGTCGGCCAGATCAACGGCCTGAGCGTGCTCACGGTCGGCGGGTTCTCGTTCGGCAAGCCGTCCCGGGTGTCGGCCAGCGTCCGCTTCGGCAAGGGCGAGGTGATCGATATCGAGCGGCAGGTCGAACTGGGCGGCCCGCTCCATTCCAAGGGAATCCTCATTCTGCAGGGATTTCTCGGCCGGCGGTTCGGGCAGGACCGGCCGATCGCCATGTCGGCGAGTCTCGTGATGGAGCAGTCCTATGGCGGCGTCGACGGCGACAGCGCTTCGTCGACGGAACTCTATGCCCTGCTCTCGGCCTTGAGCGGCATCCCGGTCCGGCAGTCTTTCGCCGTCACGGGTTCGGTCAACCAGTTCGGCGAGGTGCAGGTGATCGGCGGGGTGAACGAGAAGATCGAGGGGTTCTTCGATATCTGCCGGGCGCGCGGATTGACGGGCAGGCAGGGCGTGCTCATCCCGAGATCCAATGCCGAAAACCTGATGTTGCGCCGGGACGTCGTGGATGCCTGCGCCGAAGGCAGGTTCAGCGTCCACGCCGTCGCCTCGATCGACGAAGGTATCGAGGTATTGACCGGGATCGGCGCCGATACCGTCAACGCACGGGTCGGCGAGACGCTCGACCGGTTTGCCGAACGGGCCAAGGAGTTCGCCGGCAGTTTCTAGCCGGTCAGGAAAGCCCTGTCTCGATAACGATCTTGCCGGTCGATTTGCGTGCCAGCAGCATGGCCATGGCGGCCGGGGTTTCCTCCAGGCCGAAGGTGGCGGAAATGTGCGGCGTCAGCAGGCCGTCGGCGTACCAGCCGAGCAGTTCCTCGAAGCCGCGCAGGATCACCGGCGGATCGTTCTTCATGTAGGCGCCCCAGAACACCCCCACGGCGGCGGCGTTCTTGAGCAGCAGGTAGTTGGCCGGCGCCTGCGGAATGCGGCCGGCGGCAAAGCCGATGACCAGCAGCCGGCCTTCCCAGGCGATGCAGCGCAGCGAGGCGTCGAACACGTCGCCGCCGACCGGGTCGTAGATGACGTTGGCGCCCTTGCCGCCGGTCAGCTCCAGGACCCGGCTGCGGATATCCTCCTCGGAATAGTCGATCGTCGCGTCGGCGCCGTTGGCTTCGGCGATGGCGCGTTTCTCGGCGCCCCGGGCCGTGCCGATCACGCGCGCCCCGAGAACCTTGCCGATCTGGACGGCCGTCAGTCCGACGCCGCCGGCGGCGCCGTGAACCAGCAGGGTTTCGCCCGGTTGAAGCGCGCCGCGATGGCGCAGCGCGAGATGCGACGTGCCGTAGGCGACCGGGAAGGCGGCCGCGTCGGCGAAACCCATGCTGTCGGGAATTTTCAGGACCCGCCCCGCTTCCGTGACGCAGCGTTCGGCAAAGCCGCCATGGCCGGTCAGCGCCATGACCCGGTCGCCTTCCTTCAGGCCGGTAACGCCGGCGCCCACGGCCTCGATCTCGCCGGCGGCCTCCATGCCCGGGCTGAAGGGGAACGGCGGTTTTTCCTGGTATTTGCCGGCCACGATCAGCGTGTCGGCAAAGTTCAGGCCCGCGGCGTGAACGGCGATGCGCACCTCGCCCGCTTCCGGATCGCGCACCGGCAGCGAGTCCACCGTCAGGTTTTCCGGATCGGTCCATTCCCGAACAACGACTGCCCGCATGGCGTATCTTCCCCTTATCGATTGTCAGAGTCTGCCCAGCCAGCCGGGCGCGATGTCGAAACTGCCGACGATTTCGCCGGCGGCATTCCGGATCGGCGGCTCCACATAAGGGCGAAGCGCGGCCCAGTCCGCATCGTCCAGCAGTTCGAGATAGCGCAGGATGGCGGCCATCGCCACCTCCGCAGCCCGGCGCGCCCCGTCGTCGATCTTCAGCGCAACGCCGAGACCGAAATAGGGCAGGGCCGCCGCATAGACGCCTTCCGCGCCGGTCTTGACGACAAGGCCGTGGCCTTTCCGGCGTATCAGAGCCGTATCGAACCGTTCGCTTCCGGCGACATGTTCGGGATAGCTGGCGATGGCGACCCTGAGCCGCCGGATGGCGGACTGGCGCGGTACCGGCAGGCCGCGCGTATCGGCAAAACGGGCGAACCCCCGCGCGATAGCGTGCAGCGGGATGGCCCAGCAGGGTGCGCCGCAGCCGTCGACGGTCAGCGCCGCCACGGTCAGATCCGCTTCGGTCATTTCGGACAGAATTTCCCGGATGCGCCGTTGTACGGGATGGTCCGGTCTTGCGTATCCATCCAGGGGCTGGCCGCCATTGAGCGCCGCCGAGATCATCGCCAGATGTTTGCCGCTGCAGTTGTTGTGGAGCCGGGTCGGGGCTTCGCCGTTCGCCTCCATGCGGACGCCCGACATGTGGCCGAGCGGCAGATGCGGCCCGCAGGCCAGTGCCGCTTCGGGCACGTCCAGCCGGTGCAGCCAGCGCCGCCCCGTGCGCACATGGATCGGATCGCCGCTGTGGGAGGCGCAGGCCAGGGCGATTTCGTCGCCGGTGGCTTTCCAGACATCCGCGGCGCCGTCCTCGATGAACGGGATCGCCTGAAGCGGCTTGATCGCCGAACGCGGCAGGACGGGCCGTCCGACCGCGCCCGCTGCGAGCACGGTTTCCCCGTCCGCATCGATCACGCACACGGCGCCGCGATGGACGCTTTCCGGAAAGCCCGAGCGGGTGACGTTGATCAGTACGGGATTGGGCGACGGATCGTCGGTCATGGGCTCAGGGCGGGACCAGGAGAGACCGGGGGCGTTAGACCGGGCCCGAATTTCGCAATGTCATCTTGTCCGGTTCATAGAGGCAGGCCACATCACTGTCCATGCGCGGATATTTCGGCATCGGGGCGGAAGGTGTTTCGAAGGCCATGAATGCGGGCGCGCTGTTTCGCACCGCCCACGCCTTCGGCGCCAGCTTTCTGTTCACCGTCGATGCCGCCTGCAGCCGGAGCGAACTCGGAAAATCCGATACGTCCAAAAGCTGGGCGCATGTGCCGCTGCACGATTTCGAGTCCTGGCGGGACATCCGCCTGCCCGCAGGATGTAGCCTTGTCGGCATCGAGCTGACGGAGAGCGCGATCGAACTGCCCAGTTTCACGCATCCGCCGCAGGCGGCCTATATCCTGGGGCCGGAACGCGGGAGTCTTTCGCCGGAAGTCACCGCGTTGTGCGCGCATGTGGTGAAGATCCCGACCAAATTCTCCGTGAACGTGGCTTTGGCCGGCGCGATCGTGATGTATGATCGGCTTCTGTCGATGGGCCGCTTCGCGCGTCGGCCGGAGATGCCGGGCGGGCCGGCGGAGTCTCTGCCGCCGCCGGAATTCGGCCCGCCGCTATGGGTGCGAAAGCAGCGAAACCGGGAAAAGCTGGGTGAATCGGGATAGTCCCGCCGGAATGTTGGCCAGGATCTGCCGGCATGCTGCCGCAATTGCCTGCATCGGCGCCGGGGCGATTGCGGCCCTGCAGGGGCCGGCCGCGGCGCAACCCGCGCCGAAGAGTTTCATCGCCAAATACAAGGACTGGGAAGTCCACAAGGCCAAGGCCGCGGGGGCAGCCGTCTGCTATGCGGCCGCCATACCGAAACAGAGCCGGGGAAAATACAAGCGCCGGGGCGAGACCAGCCTGCTGGTTTCCTTCTGGCCGAAGCACAAGGTGCGCGGGCAGGTCGAGGTCCGCGCCGGCTACCGCTACAAGGCCGGCATCGCCGCCACGCTGAAATTCAACAACGGCGCGACGTTCAAGCTCCGCACCAGCGCGGACAGCGCCTGGGGCGAAGATGCGGCCGAAGACCGGAAGATCGTCAGGAACCTGTCCGACCGCGCGCGCCTGACCGTGACCGGCCGGTCGTCGCGCGGCACGCTGACGGTCGACACGTATTCGCTGGCCGGATTTCGGGCGGCCTTTGCCCGGGCGAAATCCGCCTGCGGCATGTAGCGGCCTGCCGCAACGGCGACAGGACTCCCCTTTCCGGTACGCGCACCCTAAACAGGGGCGTTAACCTCAAACAGGGGCGTCAACCTCGCGCCCGGCAATTCCGGTAGTACGCCCATGATTCGCAGCAATCCCGTGAAGGCCCGGCTTGCGGCCGGCAGGAAATCCCTCGGCCTCTGGCTGGTGGCCAACAGCAGCATGAACGCGGAGATCGTCGCCCGGGCCGGCGTCGATTTCGTCATCATCGATCACGAACACGGGCCGGGCGACCTGATGGGGGCGGCGGCGCAGATGCAGGCGCTGTGCTCCGGCAGCATCGGCGCGGCCAACGACGACGGCCGCGCGCCGGGCGGCCCGGCCGCGTTCATCCGGGTGCCGTGGAACGATACGCCCTACATCAAGCGTGCGCTGGATACCGGCGCCGAGGGCATCATGGTGCCCTATGTCGAGACCGCCGCAGAGGCCGAGGTGGCGGTGCGCGCCTGCAAATACCCGCCGGCCGGCAACCGGGGCTGCGCCGTCAGCGCGATCCGCGCCACCGGGTTCGGGCACGATTCAGCCGAATACTGGAACCGAATCGACGACGAAGTCTGCGCCATAATTCAGATCGAGACGCAGAAGGGTGTCGCCAACATTCCGGAGATCGCGCAGGTCGACGGCGTCGATATCCTGTTCATCGGCCCGACCGACCTGACCGCCACCAGCGGCTACAACCCGACCGTGCCGGCGGCGGAGGCCCGCGCCATTATCGAAAGTGCCGAAGCGGCGGTGAAGGCGTCGGGCAAGCCGATGGCCGCCGTGCCCCATTCGGGCCATTCGCCGGCTCAGATGTTCGATCGCGGTTACGACCTGGTTGCCGCCGGCAGCGACCTTTCCCTGATTCGCGCCGGCGCCCGCGCCGCCATGGACGCCCACCGCGAGCGATGGGGCTGAACCCTCGGTCGAAAGCATCCGCGACCGCCCAAGAACGGAATACCGAAGTCATGACGCTTGTGAACCGCCAATGGCTGCTGGCCGAACGGCCGGCCGGGATGTTCGACGAATCCAATTTCCGGCTCGTGGAAACGCCGGTCCCGGAACCGGGCGAAGGCGAAATCCTGATCCACAACATCTGGCTCTCGGTCGATCCCTACATGCGTGGCCGGATGAATGCCGGGAAAAGCTATGCGAAACCAGTCGAGGTCGGCGCCGTAATGGAGGGCGGCACGGTCGGCGAGGTCGTCGCGTCGAATCATCCGGACTTCCGTGTCGGCGACATCGTCGAGGAGCGGCTGGGCTGGCAGGAATACGGTGTCACCGGCGGCCGGCTCACCCGCAGGATCGACCCTGCCCTGGCGCCGGTTTCGACCGCCGTCGGCGTTCTCGGCATGCCCGGCATGACAGCCTATTTCGGCACGAAAGAGGTGATGAGCGTCAAGGCGGGCGACACGGTCGTCGTGTCGGCCGCGTCCGGCGCCGTCGGCGGGCTGGTCGGCCAGATCGCCCGGATAGAGGGCGCCGCACAGGTCGTCGGCATTGCCGGCGGCGAGGCCAAGTGCGGCTATTGCGTCGACGAGCTGGGCTACGACGCCTGTCTCGACTATCGCCGCTTCGGCAAGGATTCCGCGGCCCTCGGTGCAGCTTTGGCGGAGGCCTGCCCGGACGGCATCGACGGCTATTTCGACAATGTCGGCGGCTGGATTTCCGACGCCGTCTATCCGCTGACCAATCCGTTCGGCCGGGTCGCTATCTGTGGCATGATCAGCGAATACAACCTGACCGAGCCGGAACGGGTGCCGCGTTATACCCGCCAGATCCTCACCAACCGGCTGCGCGTCACCGGTTTCATCGTCACCGATTTCTGGAGCCGCTGGCAGGAGGGCCTGGAGGCGATGGCCGGCTGGATCGCCGAAGGCCGGATCAGGTATCGCGAAGATGTCGAGGTCGGCATCGAAAATGCGCCCAGGGCCCTGCTGAAGCTGTTCCGCAGCGAGAATTTCGGCAAACAACTGGTCAGGCTGCGCGACGACCCGACGGTCTGAGCCGGCCTGAACCGGGCTGCGTCCGGCTACGCCGGCTGCCCTGGTTCCGTTTCTCCGGGGGGCAGCGATGCGGCGGCCGGCGCCGGCGGGAACACGGCGGTGAAGCGGCTGCCCACGCCGATCTCGCTGGCAATTTCCAGCCGCCCGCCATGGCGCGCCAGAATATGCTTGACGATCGCCAGCCCCAGGCCGGCGCCGCCAGAATCGGGGGGTTGGCCGCCAGCGCCGGCAGGGGTCCCGCCGGAAGGCGCCGCAACATTCGCCCCGACGTTGCGCGCGCGGGCAACGTCGACACGGTAGAAGCGCTCGGTCAGCCGCGGCAGATGTTCCTCCGGAATGCCGTCGCCGCAGTCGTTCACGGATACCGCCACTTCGCCGACGCCCGGTCCGCTCCCGCCCGGAGCGAAGACCCGGACCTCGATCGCCGTGCCGGGCTTGCCGTATTTGATCGCATTTTCGATCAGGTTGCGGGCGACCCTGGCAATCTGGTCTTCGTCGCCGACGATTTCCGCCGGTTCGAGCTCGTGCATCGCGACGATCCGGCTACCCAGCCGCTCGGCAACGATCTTCAGTGCATCGATCACGCGCCGCACCGTCGCGTTGAGTTCGACCCGGCCGGTCGGCGGTCGGTGCTCGTCCATCTCGATGTTCGACAGCGACAGCAGCGAATCGACCAGCCGCGTCATGCGCGCCGTCTGCTCCTCCATGATTCTCAGGAACCGCTCCTGGGCCGCGGCATCGTTTGCCGCCGGACCGCGCAGGGTTTCGAGAAAACCGGCCAGCGAGGCGAGCGGCGTGCGCAGTTCGTGGGAGACGTTGGCGACCAGATCGACCCGCATCCGGTCGGCCTGGATCTGCGGGGTCAGGTCACGCAGGAGAATCAGCGCTCCCCGGAGACCGTCCGGCTCCCGGCCGGACCCGTCCTGCCGGTCCGGCGATCCGGCCCGCGCCGGTTGGCCGAGCGGCGCCACCAGCGCCTGGAGATGGCGGTCCTGCGGCACGGATTCCCGGATCGTCACCTCCCGCTCGACACCGTCCTCGACGGAGTGCTGGACTGCCGCCAGCAACTCCGGATGGCGAATCGAATCCGGCAGCGGCCGGCCCTCGGCAACGCGGCGCAACAGGTCTTCCGCCCCGCGGCTGACGGCCAGAACGTCCCGGCCTTCGCTGACGAGGACTGCCGGCACCGGCATTCGACGCACCAGATCGACGGTTGCCTGCTGCATCGCAGCGCCCGTCCCGGTCTCGCCCCGGTCTGCGGATCCGACCGGTTCATGCCCTGTCGGCGCGGCTTCGGGGCGGTGCCGCGACGATCGCATCGCGACGGCCCGCAAGAGGAGGCCGGTGGCGAAACCGGCCGCGAGCCCGGCCAGTATGCCCTGCACCGCGCCGGCGCCGGAGTTGACGATGCCGGCGACCGCGCCGGCGGCCGCGCCGGCGGCAAGCGGCGCCGTCAGGTCCCTTCCGGATGCGCCCCGGATGGCGGAGGCAGGCGGCGCAGCGGGGCGCAGGCCGGAAGGCCCGTGCCGGCCCGCCGTTTCAGGCGCATCCGGTGGGGAGTCCTTGCCTGTCTCCGGCGTATCGCTGCCTGTATCGGCCACGTCCGGCCCCCTGTCCCAATGCTTGCCGATGTCCGGTGCACTTGCCGGCACGGCCCGTACATCCGGGCATAGTATGCGCCGGGCATGACATCACGGTGAAATGTCCGAGTCCATGGCGGGCCGGTGCGGCCGGACCCTGAAACGGTCGGTTCAGGCGGCGTCCGCGGCGGCGAAGGCCGCCAGGTTCAGCAGGTCGTTGACCGTCGAGCCCATCTGGGCGATCTGCACCGGCTTGTCGAGGCCCAGCATGATCGGCCCGATCGCCGTGCCGCCGCCGATCTTCTGCATCAGCTTGGCGGAGATGTTGGCGGCGTCGAGATCCGGCATCACCAGGACGTTAGCCGGGCCCGACAGCCGGCAGAACGGATAGAGCGCCATCAGGGCCGGATCGAGTGCGACATCGGCGGAAAGGTCGCCGTCGTATTCGAAGTCGGTCCGGCGCGAATCGAGTAATGCCACCGCGTCGCGAATCCGGTCGCCCCGGTCGGTCAGGGGATTGCCGAAATTCGAATGGGACAGGAAAGCGACCCGCGGCTCGTGGCCCAGGTCGCGCGCCTTGGCGGCGGCCTGCTCCGCGATATCGGCCAGCATGACCGAGGTCGGCTCCTCGTTGACGCTCGAATCGGCGATAAACACGGTCCGTCCGCGCGCGACGATCATCGTCATGCCGAAGACCCGGGCGCCCTGGCGGTTGTCGATGAGATAGCGGATCTGCTCGTAGCTGACGGCAAAGCGCCGGGTCAGGCCGGTCAGCATGGCGTCCGCCTCGCCGCTCGCGACCAGGCAGGCCGCATAGACGTTGCGGTCCTGGTTCACCATGCGCTGGCAGTCGCGGAACAGCCAGCCCTCGCGTTGCTTGCGCTGGTACAGCAACTCGGCGAACTGTTTGTGGGACGTTGATTTGCGCGCATTGTGCACGTCGACTCCGGCAGGCAGTTCGAGGCCAGCCTCCTCAAGCGCGGCCTGGATCAGCTGCTCGCGGCCGACCAGCACGGCCGTCCCGTAGCCCGAGGTGACATAGGCGATCGCCGCCCGGATGGCCCGTTCCTCCTCGCCCTCGGCGAAGACCATCTTCCTGGGGTTCGCGCGCGCCTGGTCCAGCACCCGTTGCAGCGAAGAGGCGGCCGGGTCCAGCCGGCTGCGCAGTTCCTGCCGGTAGCCGTCTTCGTCGACGATGAATTTGCGGGCGACGCCGCTCTCCATGGCGGCGGTGGCGACGGCGTACGGCACCGCCTCGATCAGGCGCGGATCGAACGGCACCGGGATGACATAGTCGGGGCCGTAGCGTAGACGGCGGCCGGAATAGGCCGCGTCGACTTCGTCCGGAACGTCCTCCCGCGCCAGCTTCGCGAGCGCTTCGGCGGCGGCAATCTTCATCGTGTCGTTGATCGTCGACGCCCGGACGTCGAGGGCGCCCCGGAAAATGTAGGGGAAGCCCAGCACGTTATTGACCTGGTTCTGGTAATCCGACCGGCCGGTCGCGACGATGGCGTCGGCGCGGACTGCCTGAACCTCCTCGGGCGTGATTTCCGGATCCGGGTTGGCGAGCGCGAAGACGATCGGCTTGGCGCTCATCCGCTTGATCATTTCGCCGGTGAACGCGCCCTTGACCGACAGGCCGACCGCCACGTCGGCGCCGCTGACCGCGTCTTCGAGCGTGCGCGCGTCGGTGGCCGCCGCGTGGGCCGATTTCCACTGGTTCATGCCCTGCTCGCGGCCCTGATAGATGACGCCGCGGGTGTCGCACATGACGACGTGGTCTTCCGGCACCCCCATCGCCTTGATCAGTTCGGCGCAGGCGATACCCGAAGCGCCGGCGCCGTTGATCACGACTTTCGCCTTGCGGATCGAACGGCCGGTCAGGTCGAGCGCGTTGATCAGGCCGGCCGCCATGATGATGGCGGTGCCGTGCTGATCGTCGTGAAACACCGGAATGTCGAGGAGTTCGCGCAGCTGCTGTTCGATGATGAAACAGTCCGGCGCCTTGATGTCTTCGAGGTTAATCCCGCCGAAGCTCGGCCCGAGATAGCGGACGCAGTTGACGAAGGCGTCGACATCGTCGGTGCTGACCTCCAGGTCGATCGCATCGACATCGGCAAAGCGCTTGAACAGGACGGCCTTGCCCTCCATCACCGGCTTCGAGGCAAGCGCGCCCAGATCGCCGAGGCCGAGAATCGCCGTGCCGTTGGAGATGACGCCCACCAGGTTGCCGCGCGCCGTGTAGTCGTAGGCCGCGCCTTCGTCTTCCGAGATGCGCAGCACCGGCGCCGCGACACCGGGCGAATAGGCGAGCGCGAGGTCCCGCTGGGTCGTCAGCGGTTTGGTCGGCGATATTTCGATCTTGCCCGGCCGCCCGGAGGCGTGCATCAGCAGGGCTTCCCGGTCGGTAACGTGTTCGGATTCGGACATGGCGGCGGCGCTGGCGGGCTGGGTGTCGGATGCCGCCGTTATAGGCCGCGCCGCCGCGCCTGCCCATCGCCGCGTCCGTCACACCCCCATCCGGCGCATCCCCTACGGCGCATCTACGGTCGGCGGGGGTTTTGCCGACGACGATATCGACAACGGGCGCAAGCTTGGCGAGGATAGCGGCGATGCGCCCCGGAACGCCGAGCAAAGGCCCCGCCCTTTCCCGACTATGAACGTCCCCGTCGAACCGCCCGGGAAACCGGGCCTGACGCCCATGCTGGCGCACTACCGGGAGGTCAAGGCGGCGCATCCCGACTGCCTGGTGTTCTACCGGATGGGCGATTTTTACGAACTGTTCTTCGACGATGCCGTCGCCGCGGCAGGCGCGCTTGACATCACACTGACCAAACGGGGCAAGCAGGCCGGCCAGGATGTGCCGATGTGCGGCGTGCCGGTCCATGCGGCGGAGACCTATCTCGCGCGTCTGATCCGCGCCGGATTCAAGGTCGCGGTGTGCGAGCAGATGGAAGATCCGGCCGAGGCAAGGAAACGCGGCGGATCGAAGGCGCTGGTCCGGCGCGACGTCATTCGGGTCGTGACCCCCGGCACGCTGACCGAGGACACGCTGCTCGACGCCCGGGCCCACAGCTACCTCGCGGCGCTGGCCGAGGCGGGCGGCGAACTGGGCCTGGCGTGGCTCGACATGACGACGGGCGATTTTGCCGTCCAGCCGGTCACGCCCGGCGACCTAGGCGCGGTGCTGTCACGGCTCGAGCCATCGGAAATCCTCGTCTCCGACAGGTTGATCGAGCAGCCCGCGCTTTACGAGGCCTTCGCCGAGTGGAGCGACCGGCTGACCGTTCAGCCGGCCAGCCGTTTCGACAGTCTGAATGCCGAGGCCCGCCTCACGGCGCATTTCGCTGTCGCTTCGCTCGATTCGTTCGGGGCCTTCACCCGCTCGGAAACGGCCGCGGCCGGCGCGTTGCTCGACTATGTCGATCTGACCCAACGGGGCCGGGCCCCGCGCCTGTCGCGCCCGATCCGCCATGGCGGCGGCGATACGATGGAAATCGACGCGCCGACGCGGCGCAACCTGGAGCTGGCCCGAACCCTGTCGGGCGAACGGAAAGGCAGCCTGCTGTCGGTCGTCGACCGCACCCTCACCGGCCCCGGCGCCCGGCTGCTGGCCGAACGGCTCGGT
This sequence comes from Rhodospirillaceae bacterium, assembly GCA_028819475.1. NCBI lineage: Bacteria > Pseudomonadati > Pseudomonadota > Alphaproteobacteria > Rhodospirillales > Rhodospirillaceae > Rhodospirillaceae bacterium. The sequence continues at coordinate 18,739 of JAPPLJ010000012.1, read as the reverse complement.
GCGCCGCTGACCGATGTTGCGGCCATCGAAGCGCGGCTCCGGCTGGTCGGCTTCTTCGAGGACGATCCCGGCGTTCGCGACCGGGTGCGCGACCTGCTGAAACAAACGCCTGATGCCGAGCGGGCCCTTTCGCGGCTGTCCCTGGGCCGCGGCGGTCCACGAGACCTTGCGGCGATCCGCGACGCTCTGGCAGCGACCGGTCCGCTGGGCGGAGCCCTCGGCGCCACGGGCCTCGCCGGTCTCGAAGAATTGACCGACCTCGTCCGCCGCCTCGGCAGCCACGACCCCCTGGTCGACCGGCTGAGCCGCGCCCTGGCGGAGGATCTGCCTCTGCAAAGCCGCGACGGCGGCTTCATAGCGCCGGGCTATTCCGAAGCGCTCGACAAGCAGACGGCGCTCAGGAAGGACGGCCGCGGCCTGATCGCGAGGATGGAAGCGGATTTGCGCGAAAAGACCGGAATCCCTTCGCTCAAGATCCGGCACAACAATGTGCTTGGCTACTATATCGAAGTCTCGACGGCGCAATCGGGCAAGCTGCCGACCGGCGCCGAGAGTCCCTTCATCCACCGGCAGACCATGGCGAGCGCGACGCGCTATACCACGGTCGCCCTTTCCGAACTGGAATCCGATCTCGTCCGCGCGGTCGACCGGTCGCTGGCGATCGAACTGGCGCTGTTCGACGACCTGCTCGCCGAAACGCTGGGCCAGGCGGAACCGATCGCCCGGGCGGCCCAGGCCATGGCGGAACTCGATGTCAGCGCCGCCCTGGCCGCCCTGGCCGCCGACAACGGCTGGTGCCGGCCCACGGTAACGGCGGATGCGTCCTTCGCCGTGTCGGCCGGCCGGCACCCGGTCGTCGAGGCGATGCAGCCCGATACGCCCTTCGTGCCGAACGACTGCGACCTAGGCCCCGACCGGAACCTGTGGTTGCTGACCGGGCCGAACATGGCCGGCAAAAGCACGTTCCTGCGCCAGAATGCGTTGATCGCGATTCTCGCGCAGGCCGGCAGCTTCGTGCCGGCGCAGAGCGCGACGATCGGCATCGTCGACCGGCTGTTCTCGCGGGTCGGCGCGGCCGACGACCTTGCGCGCGGCCGTTCCACCTTCATGGTCGAGATGGTCGAGACCGCCGCGATCCTGAACCAGGCCTCGCCGCGCTCGCTGGTCATACTGGACGAGATCGGCCGGGGCACCGCCACCTTCGACGGGCTTTCAATCGCCTGGGCGACGGTGGAGCATTTGCACGACAATCTCCGGTGCCGCGCCCTGTTCGCGACGCACTATCACGAACTGACCGCGCTCTCGGCCCGTCTCGACCGGCTGTCGCGGCACACCATGCGGGTCAGGGAGTGGCAGGACGAGATCGTCTTTCTGCACGAGGTTGCGCCCGGCGACGCCGAGGCCAGTTACGGCATCCATGTCGCCCGCCTGGCCGGCCTGCCCGGCGCCGTTGTCGCGCGCGCCGAGGAAGTCCTGGCGACCCTGGAAGCCGGCGATCAGGGCGCGAACGTCAATCGCCTGGCCGACGACCTGCCGCTGTTCAGCGCTGAGATTGCGGAGCCGCCCCGCGCAGCCGGCCCGTCCGAAGCCGAGACGCTGCTGGAGGATCTCAATCCGGACGACCTGACGCCGCGTGAAGCGCTGGAATTCCTTTACCGGCTGCGCGCGACCGTTCGCGATTGAAACGCCCTGCCGCGCGGCCGGCGTCAGCGCGCCTCGACAGACAGGCCCAATTCCCGCGCCAGCCGGTCGATGCCCGCCGGGGTGGACCTGCTGGTCAGCGCTAGGCGCAGCAGCGGAACGGGTTTCTCCGGCGTCGCCTTGAGGGCGATCGTGCCGCGTTTTTTCACAAACACGATCAGGGCGTCGTAGGCCTGCCGGACGATTTCGAAAGGTTGACCGGCTTTTTGCGCGGCCAACCCCGCCAGCGCGCGATCGATGACTTGGCTCTTGTCCTGACCTGTCTCTTCGGCCCGCATTGCCGCCAGCCGGTCGATCGCGCCGCGGTCCGTAAACGAAATTTCGAGCCGGCCGATTTTCGCGCCCGCCATCAGACCGGCGACATAGGCGGGATCGATTTCGCCGCCACTCTGCATCTCCTGCAGGATTGCGATATCCAGCCCGTGAAGCTGCCCCTGCGCGCTGAGCGTACCCCATTTCCGGATCGCCAGATCGAGCGTTTGGAGATCCGCGATCCGGGTGTCGGGCTTGTAGTCCCACCGCGCCTTCAGATCGGCGACGAAAGCCGTGACGCCGGTCGCCGCCGCAAAGGCCGCGACTTTGCTGTTGGTGGCCGTCAATCCGCGGATTTCGACATCGCCATAGGGTGACATTCCGATATTGTTCCAGTCGATCCGCCGGATATGCACTTCTGCGGCTGCAACCGCCGTGGGCCGGCCGTCCCAGTCCGTGCCCTTGATGCTGAGGTTGCGGATCAGAACGCCTTCGTCGCCCAGCGCCTCGGCGTCCGCCCAGTTGACCGAGCCGCCCGACGCCTTGAACCGTTCGGAGTTTTTCAGCCCTGCGAAGAGCCTTTCGGCGCGGGCCTGCCCGGTTGCGGATGCGCCGTTGTCCGCAGGCCCGCCGAAGTCGCCCGAAAGGACGGCAAGGTAGATGACAGCGACGGCAACGGCGGCGAGGACGCCGGCAATTCCAACACGGGACAGGCTGGTCATGGTCTGCTCGTCGGTGTCCGGTGGCCTGTCCAAGATATGGCAGCGCAAAGGCGCGTCCCGCATGTTCCTGCCTGTGCCGCAACGTCGCGCCACGGCAGGAACGGCTCCCGGCCGGAAATTGCAGCAGGCCGCGCCCGCATTGGCGCGGCGGCTGGCCTGTATTCCGTACGGTAATAGTTTATACGAGGCGCGGACTGCGGGCCGGCGGCGCGTCGCCGGCGCAACCGCGCACCGACGCGGCAAAGTCATCGGACCGATCGAGTCATGGATTTTTCGAGCGCGGCGCCGCTTGCCAACCAACGCCGGATCGTCGACAGGCGCGAGCTTGTCGAACAACTCGATGCCGTTGCCGGGAGCGCCGGCGATCCTTCGGCGGTGCGCGCGTCCGTTCTCAAGGTTCTCAAGGCGGCGCTGGACGCCGGGCGGCTGGAAGTCCGGCAGCGGTTCGACCGCGAGGCCGATACCGCGCTGCGTGGCCATCAATGCGTCCAGGCCCACTGCTTTCTCGTCGATCAGATCGTCCGCGTGATCTACGACTTCGCCTACGAACGCGTCTATCCCGTGGCAAACCCGACGGAAGGCGAGAAACAGGCGATCGTCGCCGTCGGCGGCTACGGCCGGGGTGAACTGGCGCCCCAGTCCGACATCGATCTGCTGTTCCTGTCGAACTGGAAGCTGACGCCCCACGCGGAGCAGATCGTCGAATTCCTGCTCTATACCTTGTGGGATCTCGGCCTCAAGGTCGGCCACGCCACCCGGTCGATCGACGAGTGCATCCGGCTGGCAAAGTCCGATCTGACGATCCGGACCGCCCTGCTGGAAGCCCGGTACCTGTGGGGCGACGCCGCGCTGTACCGCGGTTTGCGCCAGAAATTCCGCGATTTCACCGCCGCTGAAGGCGACAACGGTTTCGTCACCCAAAAGCTGGCCGAGCGGGACGTGCGGCACGCGAAGATGGGTGACAGCCGCTATGTCCTGGAGCCGAACATCAAGGACGGCAAGGGCGGCCTGCGCGATCTCCATACTCTGTTCTGGATCGCCAAGAATCTCTATCGGGTCGACGCGATCGGCGATCTGGTCGACCGCAATGTCTTCTCGGATCTTGAAGCGGGCCTCTTCCGGAAGGCGCACGCCTTCCTGACCACCGTCCGCTGCCACATGCACTATCTGACGGGCCGCCCGGAGGAACGCCTTACCTTCGACGTTCAGCCCGAGATCGCCCGGCTTATGGGCTACGGCGACCGGAAAACCCAGCGCGGCGTGGAGCGCTTCATGCGGCGCTACTATCTGGTTGCCAAGGATGTCGGCGACCTTACCCGGATCTTCTGCGCCGCGCTGGAGGACGAGACCAAACGGCGCCCGTGGGTCCGACTGCCGGGGCGTCTCAGCGGGGAGCGGGAGCTCGGCGATTTCGTGGTCCGGTCCGGTCGCCTGAATATGAAGAGCGAGGAAGTGATCCGGCGGGATCCGGCGAATATGCTGCGACTGTTCGAAACGGCCCAGATTCACCGGCTCGACATTCACCCGTCTGCGCTGCGGCAGATCACGCAATCGCTGAAGTCGATCGACAATGCGGTTCGCGAAGATCCGGCGGCCAACGCCAGCTTCCTCGCCATGCTGACGTCGAAGAACGATCCGGCCGGGACGTTGAAGCGGCTGAACGAGGCCGGGGTGATGGGCCGCTTCATCCCGGACTTCGGCCGGGTCGTCGCCCAGATGCAGCATGACATGTACCATGTCTACACGGTCGATGAGCATACGATCCGTGCGGTCGGCCTGCTGCACCGGATCGAGACCGGCGACCTCGCCGAGGATCACCCGCTGGCGACCGAGATCGTCCACAAGGTTGCCTCACGCCGGGCGCTCTACGTCGCTGTCCTGATGCACGATATCGCCAAGGGGCGCGGCGGCGATCACTCCGTAATCGGCGCAGAACTGGCCCTCGACCTGTGCCCGCGGCTCGGATTGGACAGCCAGGAAACCGAGACCGTCGCCTGGCTGGTCCGGTATCACCTGGTGATGAGCAACACCGCCCAGAAACGCGATATCGACGACCCGAAGACGATCCGGGATTTCGCCGACCACTGCCAGTCGCCGGAGCGGCTGCGCCTGCTGCTGGTCCTGACCGTCGCCGATATGCGCGCGACCGGCCCGGCCGTGTGGAACGGCTGGAAGGCGGCGCTCCTGCGCGAACTCTACTACCGGACCGAAGAACTGCTCAGCGGCAGTATCGAGGCCGATACCGTTGCGGCGCGCGTCGCACGGGCCAAGGACGCGGTCGCGACGCATCTGGCGGATTGGCCGTCCGAAGATATCGAGGAATTTTTGGAACTCGGCTACACCGCATACTGGCTTTCGCTCGACAGTGCGACCCAGGCCCGCCACGCCGCGCTTACCCGAAGCGCACATCGGGACAATGCGGAAATTTCCATCGATGTAGGGATCGACGAGAAGCGTTCGGTTACCGAGGTCACGGTCTATACGCCCGACCATCCCGGCCTGTTTTCGCAAATCGCGGGCGCCATGGCGCTGTTCGGCGCGTCGATCGTCGAGGCGCGCATCTTTACCCTGGCCAACGGCCATGCGCTGGACATTTTCACGATCCAGAACACCGCCGGCAAGGCGGTCTCCGATCCCCGCGATCTGGAGCGCCTCAAGAACCGGATCGCCAACAGCCTGACCGGCGAACTGCGGCCCTGGCGCGAGCTGGTCGGCAGGGAATCGCTGCCGCGGCGGGCGCGCGACGTGTTCGAGGTGCCGCCGCGCGTCCTGATCGACAATACCGCGAGCAATTTCTTTTCTGTCATCGAAGTCAACGGCCGCGACCGGCCGGGCCTGTTGCATGACGTGACCCGCGCCTTGACCGAATGCGGCCTGCAGATCGGCACCGCCAAGATTTCGACCTACGGCGAACGCGTTGTCGACGTTTTCTACGTCAAGGATGTCTTCGGCATGAAAATCACCAACGCGCAGAAACAGGAAGAGGTGCGCAAGGCCGTCCTGATGTCCCTCAGCGCAGAGCCTGAATACGCGGCAGCCTGATTTGTTTGACATTACTAATATTTTGTGCAACATATGGACCTCAAAAGGAGGCCACCATGCCTGAATCGATTACGATAACGATGGCCCAGTTGCGGGATTTGCTAGCCGCGGTTGGCGTTGCGGTCGCCGATGATGCCGCGGCCGATACCGGTTCCTACGGTCCGGGCATGGCCGACGAAGGCGCGGTCTACGGCGCTGTGGCGGCGTCCAAGGATCGCCGGATCGCAGCGCGGATCGACGATGTCCTCTACGAACGGGCCAGGGCCGCGACCGGCATTGCCCGGGATTCCGATCTGGTGCGCGCCGGGCTGGAGGCGCTGGCCGATCCGGACGAATTCGGTTCCTGGCTGGCTGCCCGGCGCGGCTCGTTGCCGCGGGAATTCACGATCGATCTGTGAGCCTCGCGGCTGATCTGGCGCGCTGGCAGCGCCGCATCCGGCCGGAAAAGCGCCGGACGCCCCTCGGATACAGGGACCGTTCGGCGCTGCCGTTCTTTCCGGCCGTTTCCCTCGCCGGGCCGGTCATGCTGGACACCTGCGCCTATATCGATGCCTTGTCGGGGAAGATGCCGCTCGCATTGGAGGCTCTGTTGCCGGGCCGCCGCCATCTCCACTCGACCGTTTGCCTGGCCGAACTGGCCTTCGGGCTCGGTGCGATTAAGCCGGATGCCGCTCATGCCGTGCGGTCCCGGTCGACGCTCGGGGACCTGCTCGACCGGATCGAGATCAGGCGAACCGTTTCCCTTCCGGCGTCCGGCTGGATGGCGGCGGGGCTGATCGCCGGCGTGCTCGCGCGGCTGCAGGGCGGCAGCCGGGCCGAGCGCCGGCGCTTCCTCGCGGACGCCGCCATCTATCTTTGCGCGCGGACGGCGGGCGCCACGCTGCTTACGGCGAACTGGCGCGATTTCGACCTGATCGATCAGCTTGCGGTCGACGGGCAGGCCGGCGCCCGGCTGCTCTGCTATACGCCCGAGACATCGCAGGGCGGCGGCTCGTGAAGCTGCTTCGCTCCTCCGCCATCGTCGCGTTCTGGACCCTGGCGAGCCGGATTCTCGGCTTCGTGCGCGATATCCTGATGGCGCATTATCTGGGCGCGGTCGGCGTGGTCGAAGCGTTTATCGTCGCGTTCCGCTTCCCCAACATGTTCCGCCGCCTCGCCGCAGAGGGCGCTTTTGCCGCCGCCTTTGTGCCGATGTTCTCGAAACGGCTCGAGCGGGACGGCCGCCGCGAGGCGATGCAGTTTGCCGACCGGGTCTTTTCCATTCTGGTACTCGGTCTCGCGATCTTCACCGTCGTCGTCGAAATCTTCATGCCCCAGGTGCTGCTGGTCGTGGCGCCGGGCTTCCATGCCGCGCGGCCGGAGCTGTTCGACACCGCGGTCCTCCTGACCCGGCTGACCCTGCCCTACCTGCTGTGCATGGCGATCGTCGCGATGATGAGCGGAATGCTCAACTCGACCTACCGCTTCGCCGCCGCCGCTGCCGCGCCGATCCTGCTCAACGTCGTGCTGATCCTCGGCCTGCTGTTCGCCCGGGACCGGTTCGAGACACCGGCCCACATGCTGGCCTGGGGCGTCGCCCTCGCCGGCATCGGCCAGTATGTCTGGCTCGCCTGGGCCTGCCACAGGGCCGGCCTCGGCCTGCGCCTGCGCCGGCCGCGGCTGACGCCGGCCGTCAAACGGCTGCTCATGCTGATGGTGCCCGGCCTGGTCAGCGGCGGCATGACCCAGATCAATATCCTGATCGGCACCATTATCGGCACCTTCCTGACCGGCGTCGTCTCCTACATCCACTTTGCCGACCGGGTGTACCAGTTTCCCCTCGGCCTCGTCGGCATCGCGATCGGCACGGCGCTGCTGCCGGAGCTTTCGCGCACGCTGCAAAGTGACGAAGCGCGCGCCAACGCGGTCCAGAACCGCGCCATCGAACTGTCGATGCTGCTCACGCTGCCGGCGACCGCCGCGCTCATCGTCGCCGCGCTGCCGATCGTCACCGTGATGTTCCAGTATGGCAGGTTCACGCCGGACGCCGCCGCCGCCACAGCCTGGGCGCTCGCCGTATTCGCCACCGGCCTGCCGGCCTTCGTGCTGATCAAGGTGCTGTCGCCCGGCTTCTTCGCCCGGCAGGACACGCGCAACCCCATGATCTACGCAGTCATTTCCATGGTCGTGAACATGGTCCTGTCGCCCTTGCTGGTCTGGCCATTGGGCGTCGGCTATCTCGGCATTGCGATCGCCACGTCGGTCGCCGCCTGGATCAACACCTTGCTGCTCGCCTGGTTTCTCGTCCGGCGCGGCCATCTCACGCTCGACGCGCGGCTGCGCGCGCGGCTGCCGCGCTTCGCGCTGGCCGCGCTGGTCATGGCGGGCCTGCTCTGGCCGGCTGCCGACGCCCTGTGGCCGTGGCTTTCCGGCGCGGTGTGGCAGCGGGTTCTCTCGATGCTGGCGATGGTAGTCGGCGGGGCGGTGGCCTACGCAGCCCTGTGCCTGCTGCTGCGCGCCGCGTCGGTGGCCGAAATGCGGGCCATGCTGCGCCGCTCCGACCGCGAGGACCGGGAAGCCGGGACGATTCCGCCGCCTTGACCGGGCCGGCGCGGACGGGCTTAGTCCTGCTCCGCTCATCCTGTTCCGCGCCATCCGGCCCGTTCCATGAAACGCATCTTTTCCGGTATCCAGCCCTCCGGCGGGGTCACGCTCGGCAATTATCTCGGCGCGATCCGCAATTGGGCGCGGCTGCAGCACGAGGGCTTTCACTGCATCTATTGCATGGTCGACCTGCACGCGGTCACGGTCTGGCAGGACCCCGCGCAACTGGCCGACCAGACCCGCCAGGTTACCGCCGCGCTGCTCGCTTCGGGCATCGATCCGAAGGTCTCGGTCGTGTTCCACCAGTCGGCCGTGCCGGCGCATGCCCAGCTCGCCTGGATCTTCAACTGCGTCGTCCGGCTCGGCTGGATGAACCGGATGATCCAGTTCAAGGAGAAGGCCGGCAAGGACCGGGAGAATGCGTCGCTCGGCCTCTACGCCTATCCGGCGCTCCAGGCGGCAGACGTGCTGCTCTACCACGCGACCCATGTGCCGGTCGGCGAGGACCAGAAGCAGCATGTCGAGCTGATGCGCGACATCGCCCAGAAGTTCAATCACGACTTCGGCGTCGATTTCTTCCCGCCGCCCGAGGCGATGATCTTCGGCGGCGCGACGCGGGTGATGAGCCTGCGCGACGCGACGAAGAAGATGTCGAAGTCCGACCCGTCAGACATGAGCCGGATCAACATGACCGACGATGCCGACGCCATCGCGCTCAAGATCCGCAAGGCGAAGACCGATCCGGAGCCGCTGCCGGGGCCGGAGGTCGTCGGCGCCGACGGGCAGGTGACGCAAGCGGCCGAGGACGCGCGTCCCGAGGCGTTCAACCTCGTGCGCATCTTCGCCACGCTCGCCGACCGGCCGGTCGCCGAGGTGCTCGGCGAGTTCGAGGGCCAGGGCTTCGGCCGCTTCAAGCCGGCGCTCGCCGATCTCGCGGTCGACCGGCTCGGCGCCATCAACGCCGAAATGCGCCGGCTGCTCGACGATCCGGCGGAGATCGATCGGGTGCTGGCCGGCGGCGCGGAAAAGGCGCACGCCATCGCCGACCCGATCCTGGCGGAAACCTACCGGATCGTCGGCTTCCTGAAGGCCTGATCGCCGCCGGTCCGGCCGCATCGTCCGGCGCCGGCGGGCCTTGTTGCCGCCGCCGCCATTCCCCATCTCTTGGCGATGGCCCGCAGAGCAGACCCGCTGTTTGACGACGTCCCCGACCGGCCGCGCCCCGGCGCCGGAGAGGCGAGGCGGCCGGGCCGGCTCCGGCGGCTGTTCCGGAGCAGGTCCGGCACAACGCGCCCACCGGATCGCCCGGTCGCCCCGCCGCGCCGTTTGCGCTGGCGCATCGCCCGCTGGGCGCTCTGGGGCCTTCTCGCGGTCGTCCTGCTCTACTATCCGGTCGGCATGGCTCTCATGCACCGGATCGGCGACGACACCGAAATGACTGCGCCGGCGGAAAAGGGCGCCAGCCGGGCGGTCGGGATGGCGGCGGCGCTGATCCGGCGCGAGACCGTCGATCACGCCTGGACGCCAAATGATCCCTTCATCTATCCGTCCTGGGCGCTCGACAACCTGCCCAACTTCCAGGTCGGCGTCCGCGACGCGCTCGGCCGCTTCGCCATCGAAATGGCCGACAAGATCGGCCGCACCCGCGGCTCCAGCGTCGTCGACAAGGATCTCGAAGACGCCATGGGCAAGCTGCGCTACTCGCCCTACACCTGGGTCTGGGATATCAGCGTCAGCCTGCTGCCGACCTCCTCGACCGAGGCGCAGTACCGCGCCGCCATGCGCTCGCTGCTGCGCTACAACACCCGCCTCGCCGCCGGGGCGGCGACCTTCGAGCGGCGCGCCGATAACCTGCAAACCCTGATCGACCGGGTGAACGCGGATATCGGCTCGGATTCCGCGCGCATCGCCGAGCGGGTCGAGCGGTTCGGCGGCATCGTCTTCGATACGCGGTCCGACGACCTGTTCTACCGCACCAAGGGCCGGGTCTACGGCTACTACATGATCCTGCGCGAACTCGGCGCCGACTTCGCCGGCATCCTGGCCGAGAAGCAGGCGCAGACGGTGTGGGCCAACATGATGGCGAGCCTGCGCCGCGCCGCCGAACTGCAGCCGCTCATCGTGCGCAACGGCGCGCCCGACGGCATGCTCCAGCCCAACCACCTGGCCGCCCAGGGGTTCTTCCTGCTGCGCGCCCGCACCCAGTTGAAAGAGGTCAGCGACATCCTCCAGCGGTAGGGCGGTCTACGTTCGCCGCATCGCTTGAGGGCACTGCTGTGCGCGCAAAACCCACCAGTGTCACCCCGGACGGAGCGCAGCGACGATCCGGGGTCCAGAGCCGAAAGCGCAGTCCTTTCCTGCGGCCCTGGTCCCCGGCTCTCCCTGCGGTCGGCCGGGGTGGCAATCGTTGATTTCCTGAAGGGGTTTGCCGGGCTCCCTAATCCTGGAGCCTCCCCTCGATGGCGTCCCAGATTTGCGCCTCGATCTTCGTGCCGGACAGGCGGTTGGTCTCCTGGATGCCGGTCGGCGAGGTGACGTTGATCTCGGTCAGCCAGTCGCCGATCACGTCGATGCCGACGAAGACCAGCCCGCGCGCCCTGAGGTCCGGGCCGATGCGGGCGCAGATTTCCCGCTCCCGGTCGGTCAGCACGGCCTGCTTCGGCTGCCCGCCGGCGTGGAAGTTGGCGCGCGCCTCGCCTTCGTTGGGCATGCGCGAGACGGCGCCGGCGACTTCGCCGTCGACCAGGATGATGCGCTTGTCGCCCTGGCGGATCTCCGGCAGGTAGCGCTGGGCGATGATCGGCTCGCGGAACTGCTCGGCATACATTTCCAGCAGCGAGCCGAGATTGTCGTCGCCGGGCCGGAGGTGGAACACGCCGGCGCCGCCGTTGCCGTAGAGCGGCTTGACGACGATCTCGCCATGCTCGTCGCGGAACCCCCGGATCGCCTCCGGATCGCCCGAGACCAGGGTCGGCGGCATCAGGTCCGGATAGCGGTTGACGTAGATTTTCTCCGGCGCGTTGCGCACCTCGGCCGGGTCGTTCACCACCAGCGTCGCCGGGTGGATATGCTCGAGAAAATGGGTCGTCGTGATGTAGGCCAGGTCGAACGGCGGATCCTGGCGCAGCAGGATCACGTCCATCTCCGAAAGGTCGGCGAGCCGCGCCGCGCCGAGGTCGGCATGGTTGCCCGGCTCGGCCCGTACCGTCAGGCGTTGCACCGGCGCGCTCACCGTGCCGTCGCGGAAGCGCAGCCGGTCCGGCGTGTAGTAATGCAGCGTGTGGCCGCGCGCCTGGGCCTCCATGGCCAGCACGAAGGTGCTGTCCGCCCGGATGTCGATGCTGTGGATCGGATCCATCTGGATCGCGACGCTGAGCGCCATGTCATGCCCCGTACAAGTATGTCCGGCCCGCCTGCGGCTTTCGCCGGTTCACCTAAGGCAAACCCGCCGTCAAGGGAAGCCGGCCCGCCCGGCGGCCGCGGCCCGGCCGGCCTGACGGATGGGGCAAGGTGTCAGGAGATGTCATGATTCGTCATGTTTCTTCGTTTCCGGCCAGGTTCGGCGCCTCAGGTTCGGCTGTCCTCTTCCTCTTTTGAAGGATTCGAGCGGCACCCCGAGGGGGTGTGCGGCGATGTCATGAAATGTCATGTCGGTGCTGTCTGCACCCTTTCCCGTCATTCCGACCGGAGCGGTTCGAAGAACCGCGGAGCGGAGGAATCTCGTCGCCGGCATTCGCCACCTGTATTCCCTTTCGAGCCGAGGTCCCTTCGCTCCCTCCGGTCGGGGTGACGGAAAGGAAGAACGCCCGGCCTCGATAACGGACAAGCGTGCGTGCAGGTGTCATGAAATGTCATGATTCGTCATGTTGTGTCCCGTTTCGGTGCAGCCCGCCGGGTCGTCCGGGACGATCGGCGCCGCCCGCTGCATCGTCCGGACCGTTCAAGGCGGGGCCTCCGGCACGGGAAAAGAGACGGCCATGAACCGACTCCGATTTTCATGAATTGTTCCAATCTACGAATATAGGGATTCTTTGCATATTGCAAGCACATTTTCCGAAACTGGTCCGGATTTCTGCTGCCCGCCTGCGGAAAGGCGCGGGGAGGCCACCCGAAGAGCGGCAGGCTCCCGACGGAAGATCAAACGGGAAGCATCGATCGCTGTTCCCGCATTTGCCGCTTGATGAAACTCGAAAGAAGGGGAACGGCAAACAGGTATTTGCCATACCTGTTCTTGTACACGAGCCCTGCCTGGCTCAACGACACGAGCATCTGGCTGACGTGGCTGCGGCTGAAGGGTTTGTCCAACAGGGTTTTGGACAGGTCGGCGACCTCCTGGACCGTGAATTCGGAATCGCTGTCCGGGAGCGAGGCGATGACCTCCATCAATTCCCGCTGGCGATCTGTCGCGCGCGACCAGCGCCCGGCAAAGAAGTCCGTATCCAGTTTTCTGAGGATGTCCGGACTGGAGACCGACATCTCCTGCCCGCTCCTGTGTTGGTTCAGCCAGGTATCGAAATATTCGCGGCAAATAAACTGGATGAAGTAAGGATAACCTCCGGCCGTCTTTTGTATGCGCTCGACGGTCTCTTCCTTGAAGGCGATCGGGCAGTTTTCGCCCTCGATCGGCCTTGTAATCGCATCGCGGCTGTCCCGGTCGTTCAATTGCGTCAGGAACAGCACATGGAACATCCGCTCGGTATACGTTCTGGCCTCCATAAGTTTCGGAAACAGCGTCGGGAGCCCGGTCAGCACAAGCATGTAGGGAACGCCCATTCTTTGTATCGACTGGAACACGTCGAGCATCAAAGAGAGCGGAAACTGCCCTTTTCCGGCGTGGTCCGCCAGATTTTGCGCTTCGTCATAGGCAAACACGATTCCCGGTGTATTCCCTGGCGAAAGCGCTTCCCACACAGACAACAGAACGGCTTTGAGCTTGTCGGACACAAGGCCGGGAGTCTTGTCGAAAATCGAGCGAAGATCGTCATAGCCGAGAGGATGAGAGGCCTCGACCTCCCTGCCGCCGAAGCCCATCTGAAGCTGCTTCTCCGTTCGAAGGAGCAAACCGGATGTCACGACGGCCAGATCCGCCATCATGCGCTCGGAGAGGTTCTGCTCGGTCAGGCTTGCCGCTTCGGACAGGTCCTGGCCGACCCATAGCCAGCCGGCCTGTCTTGCAATCGGCTTGAAGGTCTCGAGCAGGACCGTTTTGCCGACGCCGCGCAGCCCGGTCAGGATCACATTTTCCAGGATTGTCTTTTGGCGTAATGCCTTTCTGAAATCGTCCAGTTCCTCTGTCCGGCCGGCCAGGTACGGGGGCATATGGCCCGCGCCGGGCCTGAAAGGGTTTTCGAACGAGTAGCCGGACGCGCTCATGGAATCACCTTTCGTTAAATAGCAAGCTAAAATTAGTTGAACGACTAACATTAGTCAATAGAATAATGATATATAACATGAAGCAGGAGCGTTTGACGTTTGCCCCGCGGGAGCGAATCCGCCCCTAGTTCAGCCTCCGCCGCAGCTGCTGCATCAGGCGGGCGACCTGGCGCTGCCAGGCGCCGGTATCGTCGAGGCCGGCGACCTTGCCCAGCGCGTCGAGGGCGGCTTTCGGCCGGCCGGTTTCGGCGTTGAGCACGCCCAGCGCGTGCCACAGCGCCGCCCGGTCGGGCGCGTAGAGCAGCATCCGCTCCACGGTCGTCCGCGCGTCGTCCAGCCGGCCGGCCTGGATCTGCCGCAGCTTGATGTTGTTCTGCAGGCGCAGGAGGATGTCGCGGTTCGAGGCCGGCGAATAGTGGTGCGGCTTCAGCTCGGCATCGTCGCCCTCGACCAGCTTGATGAGCGCGCGCAGGCCTTCGGTTCCGACCGTCCGGCCGCCGTCGAACGGGTCGACCATCAGCCGCTCCGGACCGTCGCTGAGCCGGACCAGGAAGTGGCCGGGAAAGTTGACGCCCTCGGCCGGCCAGTCCATGGCGCGGGCTAGGTGGAGCCAGAGGATGCTCAGCGCGATCGGCAGGCCGCGGCGGCGCTCGATGACCGCGAGCAGGTTGGCGTTGCGCAGGTCGTCGTAGCTTTCCCGGTCGCCGCGATAGTCGTGCCGGCCGTGCAGCACGCCGGCGATGGCTTCCGCCCGCCCCGCCGGCGGCAGGCCCGCAACGGTCGCCGCGCCCCGCAGGTCTTCGGCGAGGCGGCGCAGGTGGCCGACCTCCCGGTCGAGGGATTGCCACGGCCGCTCCAGCGCACCGAGCGCCAGGCACGCGCCGGTCAGGTCGATGGCCGCGTCCGGCGCGCCGCCGAGCGCCGTCAGCCATGCCTCGGCGGCGTCGGGGTCCGCGAAGGCGCGGTAGCCGCCGCGCGCCGGGTTCCCGTCGGTCAAACCGGTCATTCCCGCTCCTCAGGCCTGCCAGGCGTTCGGCAAATGTAGCGGCAGGCGGCCCGGCGTGACCAGCACGACATCGAAACGGACGGTGAGCCGCGCCAGCCCCGGCCGCGCCGAGAGCAGCCAGCCGGCGGCGTTGACCAGGCGGCGCTGCTGGGCCGCGGTCACCGCGCTGCCGAGGTCGCCCGACTCCGGCCGGTGCTTGACCTCGACGATGGCGAGCGTGCCGCCGCGCCGGGCCGCGATGTCGATCTCGCCGACCGGCGTGCGCAGGTTCTGGGCCTCGATCCGGTACCCCTTGCAGCGCAGATACCAGGCGGCGGCCGTCTCGGCGCGCAGGCCGGCGCGCCGAGCCCGCCGGCGTTTCTCGCGCCCCTTTCCCGTCCCCTTTCCCGTCCCCTTTTCAGTCAAGGCCGCCGGCTCATTGCGGGCTCATTGCGAGGCCGGCCCGCGCTCTTGCGGCGCCTCATTGGAAAGCGCAAGCGCGCGCTGGTAGACCGAGCGCCGCGGCAGTCCCGTCGCGTCGGCGACCGCATCGGCGACCGAGCGGACGCTGTCTCCGGCCGCAAGCCCGGCGCGGACCAGGGCGTCGGTGTCGTGGCCGGGTTCGCGGGCGTCGTCGTCCGCCCGGCCGCCCACGACGACCGCGATCTCGCCCTTCGGCGCGGTGTCGAACCCCGCCGCCAGCTCCGCCAGCATGCCGCGGCGCACCTCCTCGTAGCGCTTGGTCAGCTCGCGCGCCACCGCGGCCGGCCGGTCGCCCAGGATATCGGCCATCGCCCGCAGGCTCGCCGCGAGGCGCGGACCGCTCTCGTAGAAGATCAGGGTGCAGGTCTCGCCGGCGAGTTCCGCGAGCTGCCGCCGCCGCTTCGCGTCCTTCGGCGCGAGGAAGCCGACGAAGCGGAACCGGTCGGTCGGTAGGCCGGAGACCTGCAGGGCGGCGATCGCCGCGGTCGGGCCAGGCACCGCCTCGACCCGGTGGCCGGCCGCGATGGCGTCGACGACCAGCCGGTAGCCGGGATCGGAAATCAGCGGCGAGCCCGCGTCGCTGACCAGCGCCACACTCTTGCCCGCATTCAATGCTTCAAGGATCGCCGGGCGCTGCCGGGCGGCGTTGCGGTCGTTGTAGCTGCGCAGCCGCGCCGCGATGCCGAAATGGGCGAGCAGCCGGCCGGTCACCCGCGTGTCTTCGCAGACGACCAGGTCGGCCTGGGCCAGGGTATCGAGCGCGCGCAGGGTGATGTCGCGCAGGTTGCCGATCGGCGTCGCCACCGGATACAGGCCCGGCGGGAGGGGCGGCGCATCCGGTTCGCGGGCCGCGTCCCGGGCCGGCTTGTGCGGCGGTTCGGTCATCGGCCGCAGCGTTTACAACAAATCCGCCAGTCACTACCTTGATTGCGGGACATCGGATACATGGCTTCGGACCGGCTCTTGACGGGCAGAAAATACGGGAGCGACAGGTGACGGTAGCCCATGCAGGCGCGCCCATAAAGGCGGTGGCGACGGCGGATGGCGCAGTTCGGGCGGCGCGCATGCCAGCCGCGATGCTCGCGATACTGCTGATGCTCGCGCTTTCCCTGGCGGCTTGCGCTCCCAAGGGCAAGCCCGGATCGGCGGCCAAACCGCCGGACCGCGTGTCCCGCGAGGCCGGCCGGGTCACGATCGCCCTGCTCCTGCCGCTTTCGGGCCGCTATGCCGATATCGGCAAATCCATGGAAAACGCCGCGCATATGGCGGTCATGGAATCGGGCAGCGGCACGCTCACGGTTCTCTCCTTCGATACCGCCGGCACGGCCAGGGGCGCATCGGCGGCGGCGCGCAAGGCTGTCGCGGCGGGCGCCCGGCTGATCGTCGGCCCGCTGTTCCGCGATGCGGTCGCCGCGGCGAAGCGCCGGGCCGCCCGGGCCCGGATCAACCTGCTCGCTTTCTCGAACAGCGAAAGCGTCGCCGGTGGCAACGTGTTCCTGCTCAGCTTCCTGCTGCGCCAGCAGGTCGACCGGATCGTCCGCCATGCCGCCGACAACGGTTTCTCGGAGATCGGCGTGCTGGTTCCGGCCTCGGCGACCGGGGAGCGCATCGTCATGTATGCCGAGGCGGCGGCGCTGCGCCACGGCGCGGAGGTCCTCCGGACGGCCTTCTACCCCGGCGAGATTGCGCCGATGCGCGAGCGGATCGAGGCCTTCGCCGAGGAGCCGCCCTACCGGGCCGTGCTGATCCATGCCGGCGGCGACCGGCTGCGCACCGTGGCCGGCCTGCTGGCGCTGAACGACGTGCTGTCGCCGGACTACCAGTATCTCGGCATGTCGAACTGGAACGACCCCAGCCTGCAGTCGGAGCATGTCCTGCGCGGCGGCTGGTTCACGGCGCCGGAACCGGACATCAGCGCCCGCTTCGCCGGACGCTACGAACAGGCCTTCAAGGCGAAGCCCGACCGCTTCGCCAGCATGGCCTACGACGCCGTCGCGCTCGCCGCGGCCCTTGCAGAACGGGGGCGGGAACGGGGGCAGTCCGGGGGTAGCCCGGGGCGCAATCCCTTCACCCGGCGCGCGCTCACCGATCCGAACGGCTTCCTCGGCGCGGACGGCATCTTCCGCTTCGGCGAGAACGGCCTGATCGAGCGCGGCCTCGCGGTGCTGGAAGTGCGGCGCAAGGGCTTCCGGGTCGTCGATCCCGCGCGCACCAGCTTCGCCATCGGCACGAACTAAGACGGGTCCGCTCCCGGCTCCTAACGCATCACCGCACAATCGCGGCGAGCACGGCGTTGAGGCGCTGGCGGCCGGCGGCAGTGGCGCGCAGCCGGTCCGGGTCGTCGACCAGCAGGCCGGCTTCGGCGAGGCGCGCGACGGCGTCCCGGTCCAGGGCGGCTTCGATGTTTTCCGGATCGTCGCTCAGCGCCGCGAGCCGGGCAAGCGGCACGCCTTCCGCGGTGCGCAGGCCCATCATGACGGCCTCGACGATGGCCTCGGCGCCGGAAACGATCGTGCTGCCCTGCTCCGCCGCCTGCGGATCGTCCGCCCGCGACGCCCGTTCCAGCCACACCTCCGGCGCGCGGTGCTGCCGGGTGGCGTGGCGCGCGCCGCCGAGCGTCAGCCGGCCGTGGGCGCCGGGGCCGATCCCGGCATAGTCGCCATAGCGCCAGTAGGCGAGGTTGTGGCGCGATTCGGCGCCGGGCCGGGCGTGGTTGGAAATCTCGTAGGCCGGCAGGCCCGCGGCATCCATCGCCTCTTGGGTGGTTTCGTACAGGGCTCCGGTCGTATCGTCGTCCGGCGTCGCCAGCTCGCCGCGCTGCCATTGCGCGTGGAAGGCGGTGCCCGGCTCGATCGTGAGCTGATAGAGCGAGAGATGGTCGCCGGCCTCGGCGAGCGCGCCGCGGAGCTGCGCCCGCCAGTCCGCCGCCGTCTGCCCGGGCAGGGCGTAGATCAGGTCGAAGCTGAACCGGCCGAAAGAGCGGCGCGCCAGCCGCAGCGCCCGCCGCGCGTCGCCGGCGGAATGGTTCCGGCCGAGGAACTGCAGGTCCCCGTCGTCGAAGCTCTGCACGCCGATCGAGACCCGGTTGACGCCGGCCGCCGCGAAGCCGGCGAAACGCGCCCGGTCGGCGGCCGCCGGGTTGGCCTCAAGGGTAATTTCGGCGTCGCTGTCGAGGTTCCAGACCGCCGCCGCCTCGTCGATGATCGCGCCTGCGGTCTGCGGCGGCATCAGGCTGGGCGTGCCGCCGCCGAAATACAGGCTGGTCACACGCCGCGGGCCGGTCCGCGCCGCGCAGGCCCGCAGCTGCCCGAGATAGGCCGCCTGCCAGGCCGCAATGTCGATCGTCTCCCGGACATGGGAGTTGAAATCGCAATAGGGGCATTTCGACAGGCAGAACGGCCAGTGGATATAGACCGCCAGATCGGCCGGGCGGTATTCCTTTTCCCCCCCTCCCCTTGGGGGAGGGGGTCGGGGGGAGGGGTATGCGGACCGGGCAGCAGTGCCGGACTCCGGCATCGGCGCGGCGGCGAACGGGGGGGGGGCGCGCCCCCCCCCCCCCCCCCCGGGGGGGGGGGGGGGGGGGGGGGGGGGGGGGGGG
>JAPPLJ010000011.1 GCA_028819475.1 Rhodospirillaceae bacterium | reverse complement strand
CCGCCGAAGCCTACCGCGCCGAGACCGGCAGCCTGTGGCGGCCCCGGCGCGGCAGTCATGTCTCGCAGACCGGCACGCTCACCTCCGCCGCCATCGACGCCCGCGACTTCATGCGCGCCCGCAAGGACCGCGCAACCATGGCGCACCTGCCGAGCGGAACCCTTGTCGCCATCGCGGGCGGCAAGGACATCGCCGACCCCGCAGCCGTCATCGCCCGGCTCGACAAGGCGCGCGAGAAATACGCCGACATGGTGCTGGTCCATGGCGGCGGCCCCGGCGTCGAGAAGATCGCGGCGCGCTGGGCCGAGCGCAACGGCATCCAGCAGATCGTCTGCAAGCCCGACTGGAACCGGCACGGACGCGCCGCACCCTTCCGCCGCAACGACGAATTGCTCAACCTTCTGCCGAAGGGCGTGATCGCGTTCCCCGGTTCCGGCATCACCGACAACCTTGTCGACAAGGCGCGGCAGCTCGGCATCCCGGTTCAGCGCGTCGCGGCATAGCCCGCAACGCACGAGCGGGCCGCGTCGTCTCTCCCCCGGATCGGGGTCCGGGGCAGGCGGCGGCGCGGCCCGCATGGCCGAGCGTGCAGCAGTGCGGGCCTTGCTGCACCGGCCCCGCGACAGTAGCGGATGCACCGCGCCGCGGCCAGTGCGGCCGCCGGCGCGCACCGGCCCGTGCAAGGCCCGCTGCACCGCCCGCTGCACGACCGCCGGCACGACTGTCCGCACCGGTGCGGCGGCATCTGCCGGACCGCCCGGCAGCGCGGCCGGCACGACATCATGCAGTAGTGTCCGCAGACCTGCCCCCGGATCAAGCCCGGGGCAGGCCGGACCACGATCCGGGGTCCGCCGCTCAAGCGCCGCGTCGGCTCCGGTCCGCCGGGTCAGCCGGCGCCGATTTCCCCGATCGATCCTTCAGCAGAATCGGCCGTCCCGACCGCCCGGGGCGGCCTTGAATCTCACACCCCACGCATCGGTGATGCTCGCTGATTTCAGATCAGCTATACAAAAAAGCGGCTGAAAACCCTTTGTTTACAACAGGTTCCTAGAAACCCGCTCGCTCTTCCGTCCCCCTCCTATTCCCCAACCCAAGCCACGTCCAGGACACGGCTTGCCGTGTCCTTCGCTTCAAGACTACCACATCCCGAACGGGTAGACTAAGCGCTACGCCCGACAAGATGCTAGTCAACATATTCTGGGGGTCTACCTTTTGCCTCCATCCACCGTTTGTAATGCTCGTGATCCTTGTTTGGCTCTACCGTGTTTGAGGAAATTGTAAAGACTAGGCCCGGAGGGAGCGGAAGCATAAGTTTGGCATCATGCTTTCTTGCGTACCGCCGCAACGCGCTGACCACTACAAATGTATCTCGACTCTCGTAGTCAGTTTCATTTCTCTTGTGGTTTTCCAAGTCCATACCAAATCCTGGCGGGGAGAACAGAAAGGCTTCAAAGGCGCGAAGAATGTTACTGTCGTACTCAGTCGAATTATCGTTCAAAATGTCCGAGAGAATAGTAGCCCCTGCAACTCGGGCAGTATAGCGCTCCGGATTGAGACTCAATAGCTCCATTCCCATCTGGCAACGTTCCCGCAACAAATTCCGGTCTGCGGTAAGGCAGCGCCACCTAGCAAGATAAAGTCCGATACCCCCACCGAGAAGACCAAGAAAAAGGATAGCAACGCGGATTGCTTCGGAATTTTCTACAATCCAGCACCACATCGTCCACCTACCCCGCAAGCACGATCATTTGCATGCTCGTGCTCGTACATCTTGAATGAAGTCATTGACATTCCAAAGCCAAGCGCGCTGGTTATTGGTATAAGTTTCCTGAATCGACTGCGGCACGACTAGTTGCAAGTCTGAATTCGCCATTTGACTTGTCTGCGGCTCGGAAATTCCTGGTTCAAGCGTGAGAAGGTGTTTCCTCGGAATCTTCGTGGCTTCAGCCAGAACCTGCCTCCAACGATCCTTACAGCTTGACTTCGCTCCAAGCATGGTCAGGCACGCGTAGCCAACCTCGGGAGCGGCCCGATACGCTTCTTCGCTGGGGAACAGAAAGTCTGGCCGTTGGTTGTTCTCCGTTACGGCACCGCGAACGTAGGCAATTTCATAGGCACGGAATACTGCTTCAAGATGGTGTTCCAGCGACTGCCCCATTCGCGACTTCCTCCGGTTCTGAACACTTAGAGAGAACCGGATGAAACCGTCAACATCGGTTGCTCCGCTATCGTCCTTAAATCCTTCGTCAAGTCGTGTAGCTACGATGCGCCGTTCAAGACGCCGAAACAACGCTTCCTCGTGGCTCAGCCACGCCACAAGCGCCATATCGGGATCATCCTCGGCCCTCGCTTCGGGCAGAGTGAGACGGGCGAGATCGGAGAACTCAACGGTCTTCGGAAATGCCAAGCCGAAGCGTTCGATAATGGTATCAAGTCGGTCTGTGTCCGGTTCCTCGAATTCGATACCGATTTCGTCGAGGATGAAGCGCGCAGCGAAATCCAACTCCGGCTCGTCGTCGGCAACCTCGCGCGACACGAACGAACGCCCCCTCGGATGCAGATCGAATAGCCACGATAGCTGCCGTTCGCTGGTCGAGCCTTCCGGTGCGACGATGAAATAGAGCAGCTGATCGTTGGTCATGGCCAGAAACAGGGTATCGCGTTCCCGCATGGCCTCCGTCACGGGATTGGAAGGATAGTAGAGACGCCATTCCGCTGCCCGAGGCTTCTGCTCGCGCGCATCGTAATGGGTCGCAGTTCCTTCCGCGGTGAATCCGTCCTGATCCTCACCAAGCCAGACGTAGATGGCCCGGAAGCGCTGATGCTGAACCTCACCGAGGAACTGACGGCGCATGTTCCCCGTCGTGCCTACCTCGTGCTGATTGGACCGGCGGGGCTCGGCATCCACAGCGGTCAGGCGCTTGACGCCTGCACCGGCGAAGTAATCACGTAACTGTCCGCGTCTCATCACCGCTCAGCCCCAATTTCGGTTCATCGGACACCAGCCATGCTGCGCAACGTTCTGCAATCGCATCGTTCGGGAGACGTGCTCGCCCCTTGATGGCGCATTCCCAAATCGTAGCTACCCGCCAACCACTATGGGCCAAAGCCGACAGGTTCCTACCGTCGCGAGCAACATTTGAACTGATCTTGTTTCGCCAGAATTCACTTCGGGTCTTCGGCCATTTGAACAAGTGGCAGTCATGACCGTGCCAAAAGCATCCGTGGACGAAAATCACGGCTCTGTGTTTCGGAAACACAAGATCCGGCTTTCCGGGCAAATCCACGCAATGAACGCGAAACCTGAATCCCAAGCGATGCAATGCAGACCGCACCGCCTTTTCCGGCTTCGTGTCCTTTCCCTTGATGCCCGCCATCATCCTGCTGCGGACTTCCGGTGCAACGATATCGGCAGCCATGACTCAGACGGCGGCGCTCGGTTCAGGAAACAGGAATTCGCTCTGGTTGGCTGAAGGGAGGCGGCGCCCCGCTCTTGCGAGCAGTTCGGCGAGGTGCGGCTTCATAAGTTGAGCTACTGCACGCACCACGGGCACGACCACGGCGTTGCCAAACTGCCGATAGGCTTGGGTGTCCGACACCGGAATTCTAAACTCTCTACCCCCTGGCTTCTCGAAACCCATCAGCCGTGCGCACTCCCTTGGAGTCAGCCGACGTGGACGCCTGCCCACTTGGCGAATCAAGATTTCCGACCCATCCTTGTAGTAGCGGGCAGAAAGGGTACGGGCGACATCATCCGGGCCGAAAAGGGAATAACCGAATCCGTTTCCTGCGCTCCGGTGTCTTTTCTTGTAGTCCTGAAGATAGTTCCACAAATGCTTGGTCAGCGTGTACTTCGAGTCAACATCGGCATCCAAGATGATCCGCAGCGTGGGTGCCCGGCCAGTCGGTATTGCGAGTTCGTCGAAATCAAAAGCCGTCGGCTCCCTGAATCCGACCATGAATATCCGTTCCCGTTTTTGCGGAACCCACGGAGAGGAATCCACGACTCGCGTCTTGACGCTGTAGCCCAGTTCACTCTCAAGCACATGCATGATTGTCGCAAAAGTCCGGCCGCCATCGTGCCGTTCGAGATTCTTCACGTTCTCAAGCAGAAAGGCGGGCGGCCGGTGATGGTCAATGATCTTCGCCAGATCATAGAAGAGCGTTCCCTGCGTGTCGCACAGGAAGCCATGGGGCTGGCCAAGCGCATTCTTCTTCGATACGCCCGCAATGGAGAATGGCTGGCAAGGAAACCCCGCCAACAGGACATCGTGCGGCGGTACGGTTTCCGGCTTGTTCGCGTATGGCCGTATGTCGCCGACGAACTCGTGATCGCTGTCAGCCGGTTCCGGGAAGTTTGCTGTATAGGTTTCCTTGCAGAACCGATCCCACTCGGACGTGAACACGCAGCGACCACCGATTTCCTCGAACGGGCGGCGCAACCCACCGACCCCCGCGAAGATATCAACGAAGCGAAATCCTTCCTCACGATCTGCGGGGCAGCGCGCGTTGGCGACTTCACGCAGCTTTTCGATCTTCAGTCGGTCGATACGCTTCCCCTCGCCATTGATGTAGCGCCGCACGGTCCGAGCGTTGACGCCTAGCAACTCGGCAGCTTCTCCAATGCCTAGCCCGGCACGCGTCATCAGTTCGGAAAACTCGCTGGTGCCTTGAGGGTTCATGTCGCCAGCTATGTGTCAATTTCGGACAATATGTCATGATCTGTCCCAGAGTGCAACCGGGAACGTTGATGTGCGTCGCCCGGCGATGCGAGCCAGTCGCAAGCGCGCCGCACGCGGAGAGGCGCACCTCTGACTTGAGAGTCCGAATGCCAGCTACCGCGTCAGTGACCGGATTCCTGTCTCAGGCCATCAGATAGCTTACGGTGAACCGCCGTGGCCACGCGCTCGGCGGCTTGGCTCAGCGTGGCGTCGTCGAGATGGACATAGCGGTTCGTCGTGGAGGCCCGCCGATGCCCAAGCAGGCGACCCGCGACATGCAGGCTTTCCCCGTTCATGACCGCGTGGGAAGCGTGCGCATGACGGAGATCGTGAAGCCGGGCATCCGCCACGATCCCGGCCCTGTTGCGCGTGGTGATCCAGAAATAGTGAAGGTCATGCTTGCTCAAAGGACCGTCCCGCCTGCTCGCCGGAAACACCCACTCCCCGGTCGCCGTTTCGGCGATGCTTGCCAGCAGCTCCCGCGCCGAATCGCCAAGCAGAACGTGCCTCGGCCCGGTCTTCGCGTCAATCAGGGTCAGGCGGTCGGGCTTGACTTCCGACCAGCGCAGGCGGCGTATCTCGCCCGGCCTGCATCCCGTCAGCAGGAGCAGGCGCACCGCCGCGACGCAGACCGTGCTTTCGGCTTCGCGCTGGCGCAGCACCGCGCCGAGCTTCGCCAGATCGTCCGCGCCGAGCAGCCGCCCGCGCGGCGGACGGCGGTAGCGCACGATCCCCTTGCACGGGTTCCCGGCGGCTTCGGGCCGATGGCCCCACGCGCTAGCGCAGTCGAACATGTTGCGCAGTATGTCATGGCTTCGATTCGCCCCGCCCGGCTTCCTGCGCCCGTATTCGTGGAAAAAGCGGGCAATATCGGCCCGCACGACCGAGCCGACGCGCAGATGGCCGAGAGCGGGCAGGATGGCGCTGTCGAGATAGCTCATGGTGGCTGCCACCGTGGACGGCTTCCACGACGGCGCGCGCCGCTCGACGTATTCGGCGGCGAACGCCTTGAGGGTCGGGCCGGAAGCGGGAAAGGGCACGGGTTGGCCGCCGCCCTTCTCGCACGCGAGGAAGGCGAGCGCGGCGGCGCGTGCTTGGTCGGCCTTCACCGCATCGGGCTTGCCGAGCGTGACCCGGCGCGGCGTGCCGGCGCGGCGGAAGCGGAACACCCAGGACCGCGCGCCGTTCGGTTGGACGCGCAGCATGAAGCCTTGCAGGGCAGTATCGTGGACGGCGTATTCGCGCTCGCGCGGACGGGCCGCGCGCGCGAGCGCATCGGTCAGGCGGGCGCGTTCGGTCATCGGCCTGCCTCCCCGCCGTCGAGCATGTCTGCAAGGCCGCGCGAGACCCGGTTCGCGGCCTCGAACACGGAGTCCTCGGCAAGATGCGCATAGCCGAAGGTGGTCTTGATATCGGCATGGCCGAGCAGCCCGGCGACGACGCGCAGGCCCTCGCCGCCGCCGACCGCGACCGCCGCGTGGCTATGGCGGAGATCGTGAATGCGCAGCGTCGGGAGTCCCGCCACCGCGCGGATCGCGTTCCATGCCTTGTCCACCGTCGCAGGGTCGCCGCAGGGCGACGCGAACACCCACGGGCAGTTGGTACGCCGTTGCTGCGCCGCGAGCACGGCGCGGGCCGGCGACGCCAGCCAGAGCGTGCGCGGACCCGTCTTGGAATCCGGCAACACCGCGCGGTCGCCGTGGACGTATTCCCACTTGAGCCGCAGCGCCTCGGACTTGCGCGCACCGGTGTAGAGCAGGAAGCGCAGCGCGGCGACGGCGGCCGGCCATTCCGCCTCCGCGTCGTCGAGCGCCCGACCGAGCGCGGCGAACTCGTCGTCCGTCAGGTAGTGCGCCTCGAAGCCGGTCTTGCGCCGCCGCAGCCCCTTGCACGGGTTGGAGTCCTCGCGCCGGGTGTGTGACGGCAAACCGCTTTTCGGGCCATGGGTGCAGGATTTTCAGCGGCGGCCACGAGACCTCCGTGTACTTGCCCAGCGTGTCCAGCTTGGTCCGGTCCATCTGCGACCGCCGGCGTAAAGCCCGCAGCCACATTCGCCGAAGACGGAATGCAAACCGCTTTAGAGACCGGGAGCTGGTTGGGACAGCGTAGTAGCGTAGCCATCCGTTCAGAATTTTCCCGAGCCATCTGGCCACCTCGTAAGGGTTGTGATGCATCCGCCGACGCAGCTCGGCACCGATACGCCGTAGGGTCCGGTCGACTCGCTTCCCCACTGGTTTGCGCCCAAGCCCGAATTCTCCGTCTCTCTGGGTTCGGCAGTAGTGCGTGAACCCAAGAAAGTCGAAGGTTTCCGGACGTCGCTCGCCCCGTGCCCGGCGGTTCTCACTCGCGAACTTGCCGAACTCGATGAGGCGGGTCTTGTCAGGGTGCAGTTCCAGTGAAAACGCGGCCATCCTCTCCTTCAGATCGTGCAGAAACCGTTCCGCGTCTTGCCTGTGCTGGAATCCGACCACGAAATCATCGGCGTAACGCACTATGTGTGTTTCGCCGCGTGCTTTTCGGGTGCGCCATCTCCTCTGAAACCAGAGGTCGAAGACGTAGTGCAGGTAGATGTTCGCCAGAATCGGCGACACAATCGCGCCCTGCGGAGTTCCCCGCAGGTCTCGGACGCCGCGGAGCCCTTGCGCCCTCACGAAAGCGGGCGCTCGGTGTTGCCTTCGGCCGCTGATAAAGCCTCGGCACTCCGAATCTTTCAGCATGTTTCGACGCTCAATAACCCTGCCCGCACGCACCGCTACCGACGCTTCGCATGACGCCTCACGGCGCCCTGCGCACGGCTCGCGGCGAAGGCGGCTCGTTACACCTTTCCTCCCGCCGGACTTTCACCGGCTGTCCACGTCAGAATTTTCCTGACACTCACCAGCGGACGCTGCCCTGCAGCATGATGCCGTGTTGGGCCGGCGTATTGCCGCCAACGGCCTCCTGGCGCGTGGCGTCGAGATTGAGCTCGAAGCCAGGGTCGTTCCTGACCGCCGAGGTCAGGCGCCAGCCGATGCGGTAGTCGCGCGCCGTGTCCGAGATCCCGAATCCGAGGTTGGGCGTGCCGGTGAAGCGGTCGCCGAACAGGGCGACGCCGTAGCCGAGCCCGCCGTCCAGCCGCTGCCGGGCCCGGAACTTGCCCGCCGATCCGCCGGTTGCCCCGACGCCCGGCGCGAGGCCGGGCGCCAGGCTGCCCGCCTCGCGCGCCGACCACAGCCGCTCGACCCCGCCCGGCGACGCCGCGCCCCAGGCCGGGCTGAGGCTGAACGACAGGCCCCGGCCCCGGTCGCCCGGCGCCAGGCGCACCGACGCGTGCGCGCCCCATTCCCGGTAGTTTGAGTCCTTGCGCGCGATCAGGGTCCGGGCGCGCGCCTCGACGCTCAGCCCCGTCTCCGGGTCCCGCCAGGTCACCCGGCCGCCGATCTCGACCCCGGCGCCGCTCTGGTCGTCGCCGCCGTCCTGGCGCAGCCCGAGCGACAGCGACGGCTCCAGCGCGCCGCCGTCCGGCAGCGCGAAGGCGCGCGAGCCTTCCAGCACCGCCCTTACCCGGCTGGCGTCGCCGGTCGCCGCCGCCAGGTTGCCGGCCCCGGGAGTCGACACCCGGGCCGATCTGGTGCGCACGAAGAAGGCGTCCGCCTTCAGCGCCAGCGCCAGCCCGCCGCCGGGCCCCGGCCGGAGCAGCTCGGCCCGGCCGCCGGCGGCCGCCAGCCGCATGGCGATGTCCGCGCTCTGGGAGACGCCGTCCCAGGACAGCGTCATCGCGCCGGCGCCCGAGCCGAGCGCGCTCCAGAACGACAGCCCCTCGCCCGCCCGCACCCGCAGGTAGGGCGTGACCATGGTGAGAGACCCCGCGATGCCGTAGTCCGTACCCGACGGCGCGAAGGCGGCGCCGCCGGTCTCGACGCTGCGCGACAGCGCCACGCCGGCCAGCAGCCAGTCGCCCTCCCAGTCCACGCCCAGCACCCCGGTCGCGGTCTCGCCCGCGAACGACAGGCCGCCGTTACCCGCGCCGCTCGACGTGTCCGACAGCACCTTGCCCCAGCTGGTCATCGCGCCGCCCAGGCCCGAGACCTCGCCGGTCGTGAAGTGGAACGCGCTGCCCGGCAGCAGCTCGCGCATCGTCGGCCGCCGCGCCGGCGCCGGGGCGCCGGTGCCGGTCCGGGCGCCGCCCCAGGTTCCGGTCCGGGCCCCGCCCCAGGCGCCGCCGACATCGTGCCGTGCGAACGGGTTATCGTTCGCCGCAGTGTTCGGAGGGGTGGCGCCGAACGTCCGCGCCAGCCCGGTCAGCGCCGCGGTCAGTATCTGGCCCTCGCCGGTCTGCGACAGGTTCAGCGTCTGGCCCATCACGGTGACGGTCATGCGCGGCGCCGCGCCCGCCCGGACCGCGAAGCGCCCCTCCAGGGCCTCGACCGTCTGGATCGCCACCGTGCGCCCGAAGCGCGCCAGCCACACCTGCTGCAGCGGGTCCGAATTGACGATCGTGCCCGTGGCCTCGCCATCGGCGATGACCGCCCCGGCGGCTCCGGTGAGTTTCAGCGTGAACGTCTCCTCGCCCTCGTCATGGGCGTCGTCGAGCAGCGGCACCGAGACCGTCTTCTCCGTTTCGCCAACGGCGAAAGTGAGCGTGCCGCGCGTAAACGTGTAATCCGCGCCCGCCGTCGCCGTGCCGTCCCGGGTGGCGTAGTCCACCGTCACCGTATCGGCGGCGGCGCGGCTCAGGGTCACCGTGAACGCGACCGCCGCGTCCGGGCCCTCGTTTGCCCTTGCGTCGGCGACCGAGACGGCGACGGGACCGCTCACCGTTGCCGAGACCGCGTCGGTGAGCTTGCGCCCGTTGCTGTCGCAGATGGCTCCGGTCGCCGAACAGTCGGCGGTCGCGGCCAGGGCTATCGCGATGTCGTCGAACGAGGACGGG
Organism: Rhodospirillaceae bacterium; assembly: GCA_028819475.1. Lineage (NCBI taxonomy): Bacteria > Pseudomonadati > Pseudomonadota > Alphaproteobacteria > Rhodospirillales > Rhodospirillaceae > Rhodospirillaceae bacterium. The sequence goes on along the minus strand of JAPPLJ010000011.1, from coordinate 31,436 downwards.
CGGACCTTCACCGTCCACCGGCGGTTCTTGCCGGAAACAGCCCGCGTCACATCGACGATCCGACCGTTGGCGACGGTGAGCGCCCGTTTGACCGGTCCGGCCGTCAGGCCGGAGACGTCCTCGCTGAAACGCACTTCGAACGTGAAGAGATTCTTGCCGTTATGGCCGTTCGGCAGGCCGTGGAAGGCCGCCGTCAACGGGTGGGGAGCCCCGATCGCCGCCGGGGGAGAGAGCTGCCCGCTCCCCGCGCCGTTCACCCCCTGGACCCGGTAAACATAGCTGGTTCCCGCCGCCACCGTGCTGTCGGTGTGGGTCGTCGAAACGCCCGGAACGCTGGTCAACAGGCCGAACGCGCCGCCCGCCGCCCTGCGGACGATCCTGTAGATTGCCGGCGCGTTGCTGCCGTCGTCCTCGACGCCGGGAGCCGTCCAGGTCAGGGACACGTGCCCGCTGCTCGTGAGCGACGCCCGAAGGCCCGGAACCCGTCCCGGCGCCGCCGTCGTCGCCGCCGTCTGTTGCGTGTCCCGCTGCACGCTCTTCCCGACGCTGGGCGGCGCTTCCCCATCCGCCGCCGCCACCGCGGCCGTGGCGGCGCTGGTCAGCGTCGCGGCGTTGCCGTTGTCGTCGTTGAAGCCGACCCGCACCTTGATCGCCGCGCCCGCATCCGCGGCCGCCAGCGTGTATGTCGAAGCCGTCGCGCCGGCGATGTCCGTGTCCGTGCCGTCGCGGCTCGATATCCATTGGTAGGCGAACGTCGCGCCCGCGAGCCCGTCCGGGTCGGCGATGCCGGAAGTAGACGCCGTCAGCGTCTCGCCCACCCGCGCCGTCCCCGAGATCGTCGGCAAGCCGGTCGCCGGGGAGTTGAAGGTGACGGTGTCGCCGTCGATCGTGACCGTCGCGTCCGGGTTGCCCCAGGTCACGGCCACGGGCGCCGAGTCCGCCACATATTCCGTCCCGTAGGCGACCCGGACGCGAAACACCATGATTTGCGGCTTTATTTCCAGGTAGGTGAAGCTGGGAGCCCATGTCTGGCCGGCGTACAGGTCCAGCCAGCGTCCGTTGCCGTGGTACTGCCAGTGGTATTTGGGAGCGATGCCGTCGGGAGCGTTGGCGGTGGCCGCGGACAATGTGACCACTTCCTGCAGATTCAGTTGGGTCTTGTCCGCGCTGATGGTGGCCGATCCCGCCGGGAGTTCCTGGGCAGGGACGGGTATGGGCTGGGGCCTGTTGCCGCTGTCGTCCACGATGACCTTGTCGGGTTTCAGGGCGGAATCCCGGGTCAGCGTCCCCCCGGTGGTCACCGAAGCCGTGGAAGTCGACCACGAACCGGTCCATTCGCTGTCGGTGCATCCGTTGCCAATCTGACCGTGGTTGATGCAGTGGAACCTCTTCGCCCGCACCTGGTAGATATAGGCGGTATTGGCCGTAACGGAGGCGCTCTTGTCGATGTGGCTGGTCGGTAATGTACCGGTCGCCGATGCACAGGAAACCGTAGTGCCTCCATAGTTGCAGAGCGCACGGCTTAAACCCCTCAGAGTCGGCAATTCGGTCCAGGTGCTGCCGCTGTCCGAACTGCGCCGCAACTGGTAGCCCTGCGGGCCCGAAGTCGTCGTTGTCGCCGTCGGCGCCGTCCAGCTCACCTTGATGAAGCCGCTCGAATCCAGCGTCCCGCCCACGCCGGTCGGCGCGCCCGGGGCCCGGGCGGTCAATGTCGCCGAGGCCGCCACGGACCAGTCGCTTCGCCTCTTCCCGGCATAATTTCTTCCCGGATGATCGTGGAGGTTCGTCGTATCTAATTCGGAGTGGATCGTTTGCGCCACCACGCGGTAGGCGTAGCTTTGCCCCGGCGTTACGAACGGGTCCACGAAGGTCGTATTGCCGCTCCCCCAGGAGAGCATCTGGTTGACGAAGACTGCGCCGGTTGTGCCGCGAGTGCAACCCGGACCGTTCAGATGGCTATAACGTGCATAGGTCAGGCCGGGCGTGCGCTTGCGGTAGTCGGAGCCGAGCGGCACCGTATCGCAAGTGCCGTTCGGGTTGTTCGCTCCAATACCCGGATTCGTCGCGGTCGGACCGAAACAACTGTCCGGAAAGACTCGCCAGTTCTCCCCGGCCGGTAGAGTTCCGACACGGGTATTGAGACGCCGCTTGAGGACATGGTACAGCGTCATCTTGGTTTCCGTGACTTCGTTCCGGCGGTAGATCTCGTAGGCCCAGACGTTCCTGTCGGCCTCCGTGGCGCTTCCCGGCGCGTTCCAGGCGAGCCTGATTCCGCTCTCGCTGGAGTCGTGGAAAGCCGTGGCGGTCAGGCCGGTCGGCCTGGTCGGCTTGTTCCCCGTGGCGCAGCGAATGGTGTTCCCGCTGCTGCGCTCTACCGGCTCGCCGCCGCCGATGGCGCAGAGGCCGCCTTCGCCGGCCACCGTCGCCCTGCCATCGGTCACGTAGTTCGTGGGGTAGTTGGCGCATCTGTGATTGCTCTGCGCCTGCGCGTCCGGGCCGTTCGACAGAAACAGGAACGCCGGGAGAAGCACGCCGGCGAGGGCGATTCTGGAGAATTTCTGGAACATCGGGTTACTCCTCATCGGCGATCGACGCTTAATTCGGCGGCTTTAGTCGAGCAGCCGGACTGCCCGGTGTCGGACGCCGGCTCGACGCTCGCCGGCGCCTGCGCCCGGCCGGCGCGGGGGCGAGCAGCCAGGCCGCAGCGCGCCAGGCAGAAGGACGGAATCGGGAAGCGAAACCGGAAAGGGGCAGGAAAGGACAGCCCCAGCTCATGCCGGAAGCGCCGGCTCCGGCGCGCTTCATTGTCCGGCAGGCCAATTCCCAGATTTGCAGAACCTCTCCGCAGGCGACCCTGTACCTGTCCATCGGCGATCCCGAATCGTTGCCGGATTGCTCGCGATAACTCTCATTATCGGGCGCAATCCGGCGGGTCGTGCAGGGATGGCGGGGCAGCGGCGCGGCGCCCGGAAACCGCCGGAAACCGCCGGAAACGCGGGGCTGTGGGGCGCTGGCTCGGCGGTCGAGAGGCACCGTACGGGGCGCCGGGCGCGGGTCGGGCGGCAGGGCCGGAGGGGCGATATGGCGGGAACCCGGCGTCAACACCGGGCAGCTGGCGCCGGCGGCGGGACCGGCGCGGGTATTACGGTCTACAGAGAAAGCGAGCGGTTACATGGACTTGCCGGCGGCGGACGGGCCCGGACAACAGCCAGGCAAATCAATGGGGCTTGACAGGATTGCGCGCGATAATGAGAGCTATCGGGCGCAATCCGCGCGAGGCCGCCGGAGCGGCGCCCGGCTGCGTCATCCGACAGGAGCCGTCTTCGGGCACGGCGCCCTCGACGCCGATACCCGACGGCAAGGGCCGCATCCATCGATCCGCTCCCGACCGCGCAAGCACCGGCTGTCCCGGTCGAGCCTCCGACCGCGGCAGCCTGACCGGACGTTGGTAGAGAAACGCGGAGCCCGCGTGAAACGCATTAATTTGCAGGAATCGATAGCAAAAATGTTATGGTATGCGAGAGGCCGCGATCGTCCGTGACGGGGATCCCGGCGCCGTCATGCTGAACGATCCCGCCGGACCGCTGCCCCGGACCGGCGCCCTGTGTCGCCCGCCGGCGCCCCTGTATTGAAATATCCCGCGTCCGATTTGATGACCCGGGCCGCGTTCGTCTCTCAGGCGCGCGCGGAACCCAAGAAATCGACAACCCATCGAGACGCTGGAAGGATCGGGTTTTCCGTCAGGCCGTTGCGATCAGCCGCGAGACCGCGGACGGCGACCGCCCCGGCTTTGCGGCCGGAACACAAGGTGGGAGCCGATCCGGGCGTCTTGGCAGGCCGCCGCCGGATTCGGAATCAGGTGCGTCCGAGGCGTTGACTGCGGCACGGTTCATAAAGATGTCGGCAATGCCCGGACTCGCTTCTCTCCCAAGCCGGATGCGATGTATGTTCCATCCGCGTCGCGGTTTCTCATTCCGTAGCTTCGCGCGAGAACTCCATGATCCGAGCCCATGAGCATAGAAGTCACGTTGCATCCCGACACGTCTGACAAGCGCGGACTGCAGGCCCTTCTGGTGGAGTTCGGATTTGAACGCTGTAGCCATCTGTGGAACTGGCCGGAAGGCTAGCTGCACTTTGGTTGGTTTAGCGACGTCGAGTATCAGTCCTACGATGGCGTCGAAGCCACGATCTTCGCCCCGACCGAAGCTCTCGACGAAGGTTCCCGGCCTTGTGCCTGGGCGCTGCATACACGGACGCGTGCTTCGGCAAGCCCGGCCGACAGAGAACAGCAGAACCGGGTCGTCCGTGCCGCCAGAAAACGATTCGGCGGTGCGTTTTACAACGACAGCGCAGGCAAGAACAGATACACGAAGATTGAAGAAGACGGGCGCGATGCCCCCAGCCGCGGCATTTACCGGGCCTACGAATCCGTGCGCGAGTCGGTCAGCGCCGTCCAGTACGCCTTGCCCGATCCGACGCCGGACCTCGAACGCCTTGTCGGGACCGATCTCGAACCCCTCTCCCAGATGGACCCTCAGCGCGTCCTGTACAATGCCCTCGTGCCGTTTGCCCTAGCTGCCGTCGAGCACTTCTTGAGCCGTTCGTTCACGGTATTGCTGGAATTCGACCCGAAAGCCCGAGAACGGCTCCAACGGCAGACACGCAGGGTCGACATGTCCGAGGCCCTCTCCATCGCAGAAGGGAAGACATCGATCGAGGATGTCGTCGTCAGGTGGTACAGTTTTCAGAACTTGGACGGTATCCAGAGAGCCTTTAACGAATGGTTCGGAATGGAATTCCGCAAGATGCTCCGCCGAAGAAGGAAGGTCGGTCAGCGGCTCGTAACCCTGGACACGGAACTCCAGAGGATGATCGACGCGCGGCACGGAGTGATTCATCGACTTCACATCGACCGGGACCTGCGGAAACACAACATCAGCGAACTGCTGGACACGGCGATGGCGGTGATCGACGCGTTCGTCGACCACTTGGAGTCCGAAAGGTCCATGCGTATCAGGGATCGTGCATAGATTCTGGCCGCACTGCGGCAGATCGATCGACGCGCCGCGGCCAAGACCGAGTTTCCTGACCCAATCGTTCAATCCGGCAACCCGCGTGCAGCGCCCGACTAGACTCTCCCTTGGCGATGCAATATTTTCCGCTCCGCCCAAGTGACAGCACAATCTCGGAAACGTTCGAACTCACCGTGGTGCCTAGGAAACCACATGGCGCAGAGCTGGACCAGAAGGCACGAGTATCCGGTCAATAGTGGAGATTCCTGCTCGACAGCGACATCTTGCTGTCGGATTCCCTAACCTGACGACACCGAAGGAGAGCTTCATGTCATTCACCGTGACCAAAGTTATTGACGGAGATACTGTGGAAGTTGATCCGAAATGGAACTGGAAGTCGAAAAAAACGACTGGATCACGCGTACGATTAGCAAATGTTGATGCCCCTGAATTGAAGGAACGCGGTGGCTTGGCTGCAAAGCAGAAATTAGAAAAACTCCTCCTAAATAAAGAGGTTGATCTGAAGAATCTAGTGAGCCTTAGCTACGGTCGATTAGTGTGTGATGTTTATTTGGGTAACAAAAATATCGCGGATAGTCTTTAGCTTGTGACCGCCACACTTCTCGAGAAAACTGGCTTCTATCGGTTCTGTCGCAGCGATATCGTTCCGTAATCAAACCCGTTATTCGAGTGATGTCGACCGAGGATACTTGACAGGATCACGTGTATTGACGTGCCTGGATAACTTGCCGCTCCACGGTGGCCAGAGAATGGGCCCCCTCCGCGCCACGGGGGAGGTGGGCCAGTTGTGGGTTTGAACGTTCCAGCAAGGCGACGACCACCATCTCTAAATCTGCACGAGCGTTTCCCACTGGAGGCCAATCCCCATTGTGGGTCCAGCCAGCCCCAAGCAGAGTCGAGAGCTCAGTGTCAGGACATGTAATTTTGCGGTTCGAGGATGGCTGAGCACACATCGGTAAGGCCGGCCGAGTACTTTTCGGATTCCCAAGCAAACGCGAGGCTAGCGCCGATGTGGAGTGAATTCTTGCGCAGGCGTCCGGCATGGGCGTAGCGCTTGTCAGCCTCCTTGCGGAACTCCGCCCAGGTATCCGTTCCAATATCGGCAGCGACAACCGACCCGATGTCGGAATGCCACATCGTGAAACCGGGCGCTGAGCATGATTCAGCAGGCATGGGGTTTTCTTCTGGTTTGCCAAGCAGTGTCAGTAGCGCCCTGTTGTCCTTCTCGTGCTTGGCTTGACTGCCATTCTTGTCGGGTTTGTCTGCGTCAGCATCGAATATTACATAGGTCGGAATGCCCATCTGCCTTGCGATGACAAGTGGCTGAAGCAGCTCACTCTTGCCGTTTACGCTTACGATGTGACAACCCAAGCGCCGGAATTCGTCAGTCCTATCGAGGAGATTGAGATACGACATGAGGTAAGCGACATCTTCAATCCCTTCGACCAGAATGAGCCTGCGGGTAAAGAACATCTCGTTCAGAGAAGGCTGCAAGGCTTGGTGAATCTTCGCCAGCATCCCTTCCGGTTTGGCTGGTTCCTCACCCGTGGCCGCGGCCACGGCCTGCGCAATTTCGTCAAATGACACATGGGCTACCGCAGAACTTCGATGACCAGTTTCCTTACGGATCATTCGGACATCTTCAAATCCCTGGCCGGAGACAAAACGCGGATCGTGGGTCGACACGATGACCTGTGCATTACCCCGACTGAGAGTGTTGAGAATCGCGGCAAGGTGACGGGCCTGCGGTGGATGCTGATAGAGTTCGGGCTCCTCGCAGGCGAGAACAAGGGTAGGCCCGACAACTTCATCGGTCCCGGCGAGCTCTTGCAGCAACGCAAGCAAATAGGATCGCTGGAGCCCATGGCCGAACCGCGCAAGCTCACCTTCGAATTCGCCCTCGGCGGCAAGAATATGCGCCAACGGCTCCTCGACACGCACGGACTTCTCAGGATCCTGTTTCCAATGAAGGCGCAAACGCGCGTCAGGATGCGCCCACTCGGAGATCCGCATTTGAAGCGCGGAAGATATGTCGTCGAGAACGGTTTGGTTGCCGTCGAGAAGACTCTGATATCGTTGCTGCATCTGCGTGCGCAGCGTCTCGATCTCTTCGTCGAAATTGGCCTTTGAACGAACTGTGCGGGCGAGCAGCTTGCCCAAAGCCGAGTTCCGCGCCTCCACCTGTTCCGAGGCCGCGTCCTTCACGGCCGGCACATACACCCATTGAAGATGTTTTGAGAGGCGATTCGCTCCCCTCGAAAAGCCGTAGAACTGATCCTCGCTGGGAATCAGCTCGCACTCATCCGGCCGTGCAGCCTCGAACTCTCGAAGACCCACCACCATTGCGTCTTTAGTGCCCGGTGCTGGTAGATCCGAGTACATTTCGCGGAGTTTGCTATAGATCTCTTTTAGTTCACCGACCTTCTTACCTCCGTCGAGAGCCTCGAAGAACGGGCTCAACGTCCTCATACCAAGACGCTGCCCGTACTGTTTCACCTGAGCCTTTCCGGTTGCCTCATTGAAGGTAGCCACCGCCGTCACGACGAGCCGCTCCTGCCGAACATAGTCGGAGAAGTCCTCTTGTGCCTCCTCACTCAGGTCGCCAAATGTGACCGTAATACTGATCGGAACTGAGGTGTTCTTGCAGTGAAAATCCTCTTGGTCTGGTTGACTAAGATCGGTAGAGAGATTTTCAGTTTCGCGGAAGAAGACATTTAAGGCCGTTAGGACAGTCGACTTTCCGGCGCCATTGGGACCGACCAAACAAGCGTATCTGTTGAACGGAACAGTTGCATCTTCGAACGAACGAAAATTCTCTATGCGGACGGATTCAATCCTCATTTTCCTATCCCTACACTATGCTGAGGCAAGCTCTTCGCTACCTGCCGGGGCAAGTGACAACTGCCGACCGCCGAGACCCTCGAAGAGTTGCTCTCGGCAGGTGAATACGATCACCTGGACGTTTCGGGCGGCCATGTTGAGGATGTCGAAGATCCTTCCCATCCGCCGGTCGTCCGAGAACACCAGGGCGTCGTCAAGCACGACGGTTGCCGGATGGCCTTGTTCGACCAGCATCTCCGCGAAGGCAAGGCGGACGAGAACAGCAATCTGCTCCTGGGTGCCCATGCTAAGGTGATTGAATGCTTCCTCGTATCCGGCTTCCCTCACAACCCCCGCTATGTGAAGGTCTTCGTCGATGCGGATTTCGGCGCCGGGGAACAGGAGCTGAAGATACGGACGAACCCGCTTCAGCACGGGCGACAAATATTGTTCCTTGGCTTCTTGTTCAGCACTGCGCAACGTCGATAGCAGGAGGCTGAGGACCTCAACCTCGCGGTTCTGCCGGCGCTCTTCCTCCTCCGCAAGCTCCAGCTCACGAGCCTGTCGCTCTATGGCCTCGTCGAGACCTGCGCCTTCGGCGGCCTCGACGCGCGACTTATGGCCGGCAATCAGTTCCCTCAAATTGGATCGTTTGTCCCGCCTCCCTTGCAGCGCCCTTTCGAGACGACCGATACGCGCCTCCAGCTGTGGCAAGGTCTCGTCGCTGCGCTCCTCCTCAAGACGTGCAACCGTGGTTTCCTGCTCGGACAGATTCGTGCGTGCTGCTTCGATGCCGGACTGAAGTTCATCGTCCGAACGACGCACTTCCTCCTGCGCAACCTCGACCTGGAGCCTCTTCAGGCGGTCCTCGCTTTCGTCGTACCGGCCCTGAAGAGTGGCGATTGCCGTCTGCAGTTCGCTCAAAGTGCCTTCGGGCCCGCTCAATGCGGCACGCGCTGTACCGAGCGCACTGCGCGTCTCGTCCGCCTGCCCCTGAGCCGCAACCAACGCCCTCTCAGCATCTCGACTGGCCGGCAGCTCCTGCAAATCCAAATCGTTCATCTCCCTTTTCAGAACCTGACGCAGCCCCGCGATGTAGTCGGCGAGCGCCTGTGCCCCGGCCTCGTAGTCGACCGTCGCGGGAGCGTGCAGCTCGGCCCCCTGCCGGGCTAGTTCCGCGTCCCGCAGCAGCTTCAGGCGCCTGGTGTTTTGACCTTCAGCGTCGGTCACGGACTTGGCGCCGACATCCTCCAGCGCTTCTCGCAGCGCCGTTTCGGCATCGCGCCGTTGGCGAAGAAGCTTGTCGCGGTCCTTGATCGCGGGCTCGATCGTGATGCGGCCGCGGTCGGGAACTGTGATGGTGACCGGCTCGACGGACTGGACCGACCGGCGATCGCCGGTTAGCGGCTCCCCATCTACATCGATGCCGGAAATTCCATCCTCGGTCATGTCGAACGATACGAGGGTTGCCGCTGCATTGAGGCGGCCTCGAATGGTCTCCAGTCCTTGCGCGGCCTGGCGTATCCCTTCGATGGCGTCGCCCGTAACCAATATGGCGGCGGCGGCCTGCTGGGCCTCGCGCTGAAGATTTTCGGCAGCCTCGGCTTTCTCGTATCGTCCCTTCAGATCACGGAGTCTGGCCTGACGCTCTGCCGCCCCCAATACGCGGCGAAGCCGGGATACCGCTTCGTCGGCCTTGGTGACGGCTGCCTCCGCCTCGCGTACTCCGCCACGCAGTGCATCGACCTTGGATCGCGCCGCCATTTCCTGCTCACGCGCTTCGGTCAGCCGTAAGCCGGCCGTTCCGAGAGCCGCTTTCTCAGTCTCGACGTCAGCCTTCAGTCGCTTCCGGGCTTCTGCCGCCCGCTCGGCCTGTTCAAGTGTGCGCTTCCTGAGCTCCCGTTCGGTACAGGCGGCCTCTATGCGGGCCTCCAGTTCGGCGAGTTGGCCATGGCGTTGGCGCGCCTTGTCAAGCTCCTTCCGATCTGCCTGATCCCGGTCGCCAGCGGAGAGCCCCTCCAGAGTCTCCTGAGCGTCTTCGAGATCCACCAACATTTGTGTCAACTCCTGACGGCGGGCTTGCAGGGCGGCCAGTTCTCGGCGGAGCGCTTCGACCCGGTCGATCAGTTCCTTGTATGCGCCGCGCGGCCGGTTGGTCGTCGAAGTCACCAGTTCGCCGAGCTGCTTCTCGATGGCCTTCGGCAACGCGCGCCCCCGACGGCCGCCCAGGACAGCACCGACCTCCGATTCCAGAGCGCTGTGAAGGCTTGAGCGGGCGCTATCCGGAAGATCGAGCGCGCCGAATGACTGTCCCTGCTGCACCCACAGGACATTCCACATTCCAAGCGTCTCAGGCTTCGCCCCGGTCTTGCCTGGCTCATGAAAGTCGAGAAGCGCGCGAAGCGTGTCTTCCGCCGTATCGCCCTCCAAGTTTCTCCCATCGGGACAGGACAGACGGGCATAAGGCTTCTTGATGAAGCGCTTCGTGACCCGATAGAGGCCGTCATCGAGCTCGATTGCCAGTTCGACGACCGGCGCGGCCTGGTTCCGGTCGTTCTGCAACGCCATGATCGGCTGGGCCTTGGAACTGTATTTCTCGAAGAGGACTGCGCGAAGCGCGTCGAGCAAGGTGGACTTGCCCAATTCATTGGGACCGACAACGACGTTGAGCCCGTCCTCGACGCCATCCAGGCGCGTCGGGGAAGTGAATTTCTTGAACTGGTTGACGGCAAGGGATCGGATTTTCATCTCTCGTCCGCCTGCAGCTTCATGTGTTCGACAAAGAGACGCTCAAGCGCAGCGGCGGCGATGCCGCCATCCCCTTCGCCCTCATCGGCCAATTGCTTCAATTGTTCGGCGGCCGTGCGCACGAAACCGCCACGATCGATTCGATCCAGGTCTTCGGTCGTCGGCTTCGCGAACAAGCGGCGATCATCCACACGCATGAAACATAGGGCGGCCGATACCCCGTCCACGATCTTCTCCTGGAAGTATTGACGATCCCCCAACGACAACGCGCCTTCTACGTCCAGATGGACAAGCACCCGATCCAGTTCGTCGGCGGTGCCGCGCAGCTTCTCGGCGAGGTGGTCGATGTCCGCATGGCTGCCGATCTGCTCCGAATGCCTGACCCAGCTGTACTGTCCCGTCGGGATGCTGGTCACGGCGGGGACCGCATTCGGTCCCTCGATCTCAACGAGCAATGCCTGACCACCGCCGACCACGTCAAAGGCGTCGATTTCGGGTGTGCCGCTGTACCAGCATCGGTCATTGATCTGCCTCTGCCCGTGCCAGTCGCCCAATGCGAGGTAGGAGAGACCGGCAAGACGTGGTCGGTCGGGAGCGATGAAATTGGGAACGTCCTTGTCGTCGGAGCCGAATCCCCTGACGGTGCCGTGAGCCAGCCCGACCCGAATGGGACCTTCGGGCAAGTCAACGTCGTCCATGTAGGCCGTGAGATCGTCCAGCGTACGGCGATGAAATAGCGGTGCCGGCAAGAGGACGAACTCCTCGTTCTCAACTACCGCCGGCTCGGGCGCGATATGAACGCTGACGTTCTCGGGCAACCCTTTGCGGAGGAGCTGATCCCAGAGCCCGTTGGGGCGGTGCGGATCATGATTGCCCGGCAACAGATGCCACCGGACACTTGGGAATCCGCGCATCCGTTCCAAGGGTTGGTTGAGCGAACGCGGTGACAGCGCCTCCATGTCATAGATGTCGCCCGCGACCAGCACGTGGGCCGCCCCGTGCATCCCGGCGAGTTCACCCAGCCCCGAGATGGCCCGCAGTCGGGCTTCCTGGAGAAGCCCCATCGTCGCACCGTCGACAAAGCGGAAGACCTTCCCGATCTGCCAGTCCGACGTATGGATGAACTTGACGGTCATCGATCCTTTCCCACCCGGCCCGACGGCACGACCCGAGTTGCAGAGCAAAGTGGCGATACGGAACGGAGAGTTGGCGGATACCCTGATTCAGGCATGAGGTCGCGGTGCCAAAACCGCAAGATCGACTGCGGCGCGGAGGGTAATCGCCTTACGGACTAGAAGCTAGAGACCAGACTTGGCAAATCGTCTCCAGCGCATTGCCGCGTTGCCGTGCAATGGCGATCATTGGCCGTGAAAGCCCAAGCCATTCTCGGCCGCAATCGGCTGTCGCCAGAATTTCGGTCCATCGAGTCGCCACCTATAGGCATTGCGGTTTGGTCTCAATGCTCGAAAATGGTAATCCGCTGCCACACACTGTCGATTACCGTCCCAATTTTGAAAAATATTGCATTCGGTTTGATGACCAATCTTGCAAAAACCGCCGCTTAGGCCGCATTGGCCATATTTTTATTCAAATATTTCAAAGGACTAGAGGAACGATGCGGAATCTTCTCCGGCTTTAATCCGGGGCTACCCAGGGTGAGGGAATGGTATTTGCAATTGCAAATATTAACCGCATCCCGAGTAGGCGTCCCTCGGCTTCGCTCGGGACAGGCTCCTCGCCGTATCGAGGGACACATAGATGACTATCCAAAGCATTGCTGCTTGGGCCCCAAGTCAGAGTTGCAATAATGTTGCCCGGCGCTCCGATCGCGAAATCCGAGCCGTTCCATGACAGTCCGAACCGGCCTGTCGCGGCGTTTTCCGCCTTGCCGTCAGGATACCCCCGCCGTACCTCGCCGCGATGAAATTTCTCGACCAGGCCAGGATTTTCGTGCGTTCCGGCAACGGCGGCGACGGCTGCGTCTCGTTCCGGCGCGAGAAGTTCGTCCCGGAGGGCGGGCCGGACGGCGGCGATGGCGGCCGCGGCGGCCATGTGCTGGCCGAGTGCGCCGACGGCCTCAACACCCTGATCGATTTCCGCTACCAGCAGCATTTCAAGGCGAAGCGCGGCCAGCACGGCATGGGCAAGGCGCGCACCGGCGCGGCCGGCGGCGACCTGACCATCAGGGTGCCGGCCGGCACGCAGATTTTCGAGGAGGACCGGGAGACTCTCGTAGCCGACCTGGTGACGGCGGGCGAGCGGGCGCTGCTCGCGAAAGGCGGCGACGGCGGACGCGGCAACATCCATTTCAAGAGTTCGGTCAACCGCGCCCCGCGGCGCTGCGAACCGGGCTGGCCGGGCGAGGAGCGCTCGTTGTGGCTGCGCCTGAAGCTGATCGCCGACGCCGGCCTCGTCGGCCTGCCCAATGCCGGAAAATCGACCTTCCTCGCCCGGGTCTCGCGCGCACATCCCAGGATCGCCGACTATCCCTTCACGACCCTGCACCCCCATCTCGGCGTGGTGGATGCCGGCGAGCGCCGGTTCGTGCTGGCCGACATTCCCGGGCTGATCGAGGGCGCCCACGAGGGCAAGGGCGTCGGCGACCGCTTTCTCGGCCATATCGAGCGCTGCGGCGTGCTGCTCCATCTGGTCGACGGCGCGGACGGCGATCCGGCTGCAGCCTACCGGACGATCCGGCGCGAGCTGGCTGCCTACGGCGCCGGACTGGACGGCAAGACGGAAGTGGTGGCGCTCAACAAGGCCGACGCCCTGAGCCCCGGCGAGATCGAGGCCGGTCTCGCGGCGCTGTCCGATGCCGGCGCCGTCGGCCCCTTCGCGCTTTCCGGCGTCTCCGGCGCGGGCGTCGATACGGCGCTGCACCGCCTGGCCGATGCCGCCGAAGCACACCGGCAGAAAGAGGCCGGGCGCGCGCCGGCTGCCGCATGGTCGCCGCTATGACCGCCGCCGATAACGCAATCGGGCTCGGGGCGGCCCGGCGGATCGTCTTCAAGATCGGCTCCGCCCTGCTGATCGACGACGCGTCGGGCGCGCTGCGGCGCGACTGGCTGCGCGCCTTCGCCGACGATATTGCCCGGCTGCGCGGCGACGGCCGGGAAGTGGCGATCGTCTCGTCGGGCGCCATCGCCTTCGGCCGCCGGCAACTGGGCCTGAGCGGCAAGGCCTTGGCGCTCGAAGAGAAGCAAGCCGCCGCCGCCGTCGGCCAGATCCACCTCGCCCACGCCTGGCAGGAAGCGCTGGCCGCCCACGGGCTGACCCTGGCGCAGATCCTGCTGTCGCTGGCCGATACGGAAGAACGCCGCCGGCACCTGAACGCGCGCGAGACGCTCGGCGCCCTGTTCGGCTTCGGCGCCGTGCCGCTGATCAACGAGAACGATACGGTGGCGACCGAGGAAATCCGCTTCGGCGACAACGACCGGCTGGCCGCCCGGGTCGCGCAGATGGCCGGCGCCGACCTGCTGGTCCTGTTGTCGGACATCGACGGGCTGTACGACCGCGACCCGCGGCTGCACGCCGACGCCGCGCATATTCCCGAAGTCCCCGCGCTCACCGACGAGATCCGCGCGATGGCCGGCAGGCCGCGGCCGGGATACAGTTCCGGCGGCATGGTGACCAAGCTGGAGGCAGCGCGCATCGCGGTCGGCGCCGGCTGCGCCATGATCATTTCCGACGGCCGCGCGGAGCACCCGATCCGCCGGCTCGAGGCTGGCGAGCGCCATACCCGGTTCGCGCCAGCCGCCAGCCCCGGCACGGCCCGCAAGCGCTGGATCGCCGGGGCCCTGGGCAGCGACGCACGGATCGCCGTGGACGCCGGCGCGGCAAACGCCCTGCGCCGGGGCAAGAGCCTGCTGCCGGCTGGCGTCACGGGGGTCGAGGGGAATTTCCTGCGCGGCGACGCCGTGCGCATCGTCGGGCCGGACGGCGCCGAGATCGCCATCGGCCTGATCGCCTACGACGCCGAGGCCGCGCGCCGGATCGCCGGGCGCCAGAGCCGCGAGATCGAGACCCTGCTCGGCTACAAGGGCCGCGACGTTCTGGTCCACCGCGACGACATGGTGGAAAGAGAATAGTTAATGGTTTAATAGTTCCCAATCTGTTCGCAATGCGGGATTTGCCGGCGCGGGCAGTCAAGACGATCCGTAAGGGACAAGGGGAACGGAAAATGGGCTTGGACCTCATACCGATGGGCAGACCGAAACCGGGCCATGAAGAGGAATGGCAACGGCTGATGCAACCGCTCTACGAAGACCGCGAGGAATCGGACGAGGACACGTCCCGGCGACTGGAGATTTCGGAACCGGCCTACGCAAACGCCGGCGCCCCGCGGGTCGGTTACAGCGAAGAAGCCAACGCCTGGTATCGCGAACATTACAAGAAACCGGAGGGGCTGACCGACGCGGAGTTTATTGAGCGGGCCAAGGGCTACTATGTCCTCGACCTGGTGGTCGGAAAGTGCGACGGGGTGCCGGTCTATTCGCACGGCGACTTGTACGACGGGGTCGACAAGACGAGTTTCCGGGGCAAGTTTCTCGAAGTCTGCGAGGGTCTGCTGGAAGACGACATGCTGCTGTACCGGGCCTGGACTTCGGTGATGCCGCCGGAGAAGGCGGTCGAGTATGGGCGGGCCCTTCTGGCCAGCGCGGAGAATCCCTGGGTCAAGCCCCCGCCTCCTCCGCCGCCGCCCCCGCCGCCGGAACCCGGCTTCGTCGGCCGGCTGCTCGGCAGAAAGCCGCCGGAGCCCGAGCCGCCGGGGCCGCCGCCGACCGAAGAGGATGTCGAGGAGATGCGGAACATATTGCGCGCGGCCGGCCGCTGGTACATTTTCTGGGGTGAGCGCGGCCATCCGATCAACGGCTGGTCCTAGGACAAGCTGGCGGCGCGGAACCGGATCGAAGAACGCCATGACGACTTCGGACGCTATCGAGCAACAGATGCTCGCGCTCGGCGAACGGGCGCGGACCGCGGCGGCGGTCATGACCGGCGCCGACGAGGCAGCGAAGAATGCGGCCCTGGCAGCCGCGGCGGCGGCCCTGCGCGCGCGGCAGGACGAACTGCTTGCCGCGAACGCACGTGATCTCGAGGATACGGCGGGCCGGGACGTCAACAGCGCCTTCATCGACCGGCTGACCCTGAACCCGGAACGCGTCGAGGCGATGGCACAGGGGCTGGAGGCGGTCGCCGCCCTGCCCGACCCGGTCGGCAGCGTCGCCGCCGAGTGGGACCGGCCCAACGGCCTGCGCATTTCCCGGGTGCGCACGCCGCTCGGCGTCATCGGCATTATCTACGAATCCCGGCCCAACGTAACCGCGGATGCCGGCGCGCTGTGCCTGAAATCCGGCAACGCCGCCATCCTGCGCGGCGGCCGGGAGAGCTTCCACACCTCGCGCCCGATCGTCGACTGCCTGCGCCACGGCCTGGGCGAAGCCGGCCTGCCGGAAGACGCGGTGCAGATCGTCCCGACGACCGACCGGGCGGCGGTCGGCGCCATGCTGCGCATGAACCGGCATATCGACATCATCGTGCCGCGCGGCGGCAAGGGCCTGATCGCCCGGGTCCAGGAGGAGAGCCGCGTCCCGGTGATCGCCCATCTGGACGGCAACTGCCACGTCTATGTCGACGCCGCGGCCGACCTGGACATGGCTCGGCGCGTGACGCTCAACGCCAAGACGCGCCGGCCGGGCATCTGCGGCGCGGCGGAAACCCTGCTGGTCGACCGCCAGGCGCATAACAGCCATCTGGCGCCCATCGTGGTCGACCTGCTGGAAGCCGGCGTGGAAATCCGCGGCGACAGCGCGACCCAGGCCATCGACAAGCGGATCGTGGCGGCGACCGAGGACGACTGGGACACCGAATATCTCGACTGGATCATGGCGGTGAAGCTGGTCGACGGTGTCGACGGCGCCATCGACCATATCGAACGCCACGGCAGCAGCCACACGGATTCGATTGTCACCGAGGATGCGACGATCGCCGAGAAATTCCTCGGCGCGGTCGACAGCGCCATCGTGCTGTGGAACGCCTCGACCCAGTTCGCTGACGGCGGCGAATTCGGCATGGGCGCAGAGATCGGCATCTCGACCGGCAAGCTGCACGCCCGCGGCCCGGTCGGCCTGGAGCAGCTCACCAGCTTCAAATATGTCGTGCGCGGCGACGGGCAGGTCCGGCCTTAGCCTGGAGCTGGAAAACGGTTGCCGCCAGACGGGTACGGGTCAGGCCGGTTGGTATCGCTCCACGGCAATGTCGCTGGCCCGCGCCCGCATCCGCATTGAATCGTGCCAGGCCTGCATGCGCAACAGCAGATCCATGCGCACGTCGAACGCCTTCTCGACGCGCAGCGCCATTTCGGGCGACAGCGCGACCTTGCCGTTCAACAAGTCCGAAAGTGTCGCCCGGCGAACGCGCAGGATCCGGGCGGCCTCGGTGACGCTCAAACCGAGGGGCTCGATCACCTCGTCCCGGATGAACGCACCGGGGTGCGACGGGGTCATTTTCACCTTGACGCTGCCGGCCGTCATCAGTGGTAGTCCTCCAGGTCCAGGCGCTCGACGGCGCCATTCCTCTCCTCAAAGGTAATCCGCCAGTTGCCCGACACGGAAATGCTCCAGACGTTCCGGCGGTCTCCCGTAAGCCGGTGAACGCGCCAGCCCGGCGGGGCGTGGGCGACCAGTTCATCGATATCGTCTGCCAGAACCAGCGCGGTTAGTATGTTACGTACCCGATCCACCAGGTCCTGCTTCAGCAACCGGGGCGAATCGTTTTCCAGAAGCCGGCGCAAGCCCCGATGACGAACGGAACCGATGACCATAACCGCTAATGTACGGTTCTACCGTACACGACGCAATACAATCCTGCCAGACGAGAGACGGGTGGCACATTGATTTTCTGGCATCCCCGCCCGCCCAGCAGCTTCGCCGCGCGCAGCGTCGGCCTGCTCGGCGGGTCGTTCAATCCGGCCCATGACGGCCACCGGCATGTTGCACTCACGGCGCTGGCGGGCCTCGGCCTCGATGAAATCTGGTGGCTGGTCTCGCCGCAGAACCCGCTGAAGGCCGACGACGGGATGATGCCGCTGGCCGACCGGCTGGCGTCCGCGGCCCGCATGGCCCGGCATCCGGCGATGCGCGCGACCGGCCTCGAAGCCGGCCTGGGCACGGCCTACACCGCCGATACGCTGGAGAAAATAAAGGCGCTGTATCCGCGCAACAGATTCGTGTGGATAATGGGCGCCGACAATCTCGTTCAAATACCCGCTTGGAAGAACTGGACGAAAATCTTTAATGCCATTTCCGTTGCCGTTTTTGCCCGTCCGTCCTATTCTGCCCGTGCGTTATCCGGCGCGGCGGCACAGCGGTTCGCCCGCCGCCGGGTGCCGGAGAACCGTGCGCGTCGCCTGGCGCGGTGCGCGCCGCCGGCCTGGACATTCATTCATTGCCGGCTGCACGATGCGTCAGCGAGCGCGATCCGCGCCGGGACGGCGGCTTCCCCGGAAGCGGCGTTCCCGGCGGAAACGTGAACCGGCGTCCGGCGGCGCGACCTGCCGGGCGCAGTCGAAACGGGAGGCCCGAAGATCCGCCACAAATTGCGTGACTTACCCTCGGCCGACGCGCTGAAATCCGTTGCCGAGACTTCGCTCGACGATGACAAGGCCGAAGATATCGTCGTTATCGACCTGGCCGGACGGGCCGGGTTCGCAGATTACATGGTCATCGCCACCGGCCGCTCGGACCGCCATGTCCACGCGATGGCCGACCGCCTGATTCGAAAAATGAAGCAAGCCGGGCTGCCGTCGGTCCCCGCCGAAGGAATCGAACGCAGCGACTGGGTGCTGATCGACGGCGGCGATGTGATCGTCCACCTCTTCAAGCCGGAAGTCCGCAGCTTCTACAATCTTGAGAAGCTGTGGAACGAGGAAGCCGACGCCCGGGACGAGGCGCGCGACGAGGCGCGGGCGCTGGAGATGGCCGGCTAGGGCAATCTCCGCCGTCATGGCACAGGCTACGGACGGGCCGGATATGCGCGATCTTCCGGCCGGCGGACTTCAGGCGCGATGCGTATTTGCGTGATCGCCGTCGGCCGTTTGCGCGACGGCCCCCTGAAAGACCTGTTCGCAACCTACTCCAGGCGCCTGCCCTGGCCGCTTACGGTGGTCGAGGTCGCCGAACGCAGCAGCGATCCGCCGGCCGTCCGGGTGCAGCGCGAGGGCGAGGACCTGCGCCGCCGCGCTCCGGACGGGCCGCTGATCGTGCTGGACCGGTCCGGGGCCGACCTGACCAGCGAGTCCCTGGCCGCAACCCTGGCGCGCTACCGCGACGACGGCGCCGGCACCGTCAGCCTCGCCATCGGCGGCGCCGACGGCCACGCGCCGGAAACCCTCGCGGCGGCCGACCTCGTGCTGTCCTTCGGCAGGGCGACCTGGCCGCACCAGCTGGTCCGCGTCATGCTGGCGGAGCAGCTCTACCGCGCCTCCGCGATCCTCGCCGGCCACCCCTATCACCGGCGGTAAGCGGATTGCCTTTCGACACAGGAATCGCCGCTCCGCGGCGGCGCCGGCGTGACGATTTTGGATTGTCCGTCGGGATAAATGTTATATTATACGTTTGAATTGATGGGCGGCTTGCGGGAGCATCGCCGATGATTCGTTCGAAAATCCGGAATGCGAGGGCCGGGACGGCCGCCACAGCCGCCGTCCTGGCTCTTGCCGCTGCCGGCGCGCCGGTACGCGCCGAGGCGCCGCGGGTGGTCGTCACGATCAAGCCGATTCATGCGCTGGTCGCTTCGGTGATGGACCGCATCGGCACGCCGGCCCTGCTCCTCAGCGGTTCGATGTCGCCGCACGGCGTCAGCCTGCGGCCGTCGCAGGCGCGTATGTTGGCCGAGTCGGAGATGGTGGTCTGGACCGGGCCGTCGCTCGAGCAGTCCGTTGCAAAAATCGTCAGGAACCTGGCCGGCAAGGCGGTTTCGCTTCCACTTCAGGACGCCCCGGGCGTCCGGCTCCTCAAGCTGCGCGAGGGCGGGATTTGGGAGTTGGACGATCATGATCATGGCCATGGCCACGGCGAGGAAGAGGGCGACGAAGACGAGGAACGCGCCGATATCGATGCGCATATCTGGCTGGACCCGCACAATGCGATCGCGATGACCCGGGCGATCGGCGAAGCGCTGGCCCGGGCGGACGCGCCGAACGCCGCCGCCTATCGGGCCAACGCCGCCGCGACGGTTGACCGGCTGAAGGCGCTCGACACCGAAATCGCGAAGGCGGTCCGACCGGTCCGCGGCAAGCGCTACATCGTCTTCCACGACGCCTACCAGTATTTCGAGAAACGCTACCGCCTGAAGCCGGCCGGCTCGATCACCATCGATCCGCACCGGACGCCGTCGCCGCGCCGCCTCTTCGATATCCGGACCCGGATTCTCAAGCGCGGCGCGTCCTGCGTGTTCCGCGAGCCGCAATTCGAGCCCAGGGTCGTAAACGTGCTGGTCAGGGGCACGTCCGCGAAGGTCGGCACGCTCGACCCGGTCGGCGCCGGCCTGCCCGCCGGCAAGGATGCCTACGCGACGCTGCTGCGCCGCCTCGTCGCCGGCCTGCGCACCTGCCTTACCGGTTAGCGCCGCGTGCGCTTGCCGGCTGGAGCGTTCCGAGAGTCCGGATCGCGACTATAAATTATCTTATAGGATTTTGTTTCTTTTCGGGGGCATGAGAAAATGCGAGTTGGGACAGGAATCAGCCGGGCCCGGTCCGGCATCTTCACGGCGCTGGCCGGCGCCCTGCTGGCGACGATCGCCGTGACTGCGTCCGCCACCGAGGCCGTCGCGCAGACGCAGGCACAGCGCCTCAAGCTCCTCGAGCAGACGGTGAAGGAGCTGCTGGCGCGCGACGAAGCGCGCGAGCGCAAGATGAAGGCGATGGAGGCCGAGCTGAAGCGGCTGCGCGGCGGGCGCGGCCTCGCCACAGTGGCGCCCGGTGAAAAACCCGCGGCGAAGGACGATGACGGCCATGGCCACGGCAAGAAACCTGAGACCGACAAGGACGCCAAGATGGCCGGCAAGTCGGACGGGCATGGTCATGCCCACGGGGATGAAGCCGGCGAAGACTCCTCAGAGGAAGCCGGCCACGGGCCGGCGGAGGTCTGGTCGGCCCGGGTCGGCGACGGCGTGCTGCGCCTGAAACGCCTCGGCCTCGACGTCGATTTCGCCATGGGCGCCGGCACGGCCAAGGGCGAGGACATGGAAGCCCTGTTCGGCGGCCATCACGATCCCCAGCGGACCGGCTTCACGCTGCAGGGCGTCGACCTCTCGGCGGCCGGCAGCTTCGATCCCTATTTCGACGCCTTTTTCAACGTCAACTTCACTGTCGACGGGGGCGGTGAAACCGCCATCGAACTCGAGGAAGCCTGGGCCCGCACGAAATGGCTGGCCGGCGGCGTGCGCCTGCAGGCCGGGCACTTCTACGCCCCCTTCGGCATCGTCAACCGGACCCATATTCACGACTGGGCCTGGCAGACCCGGCCGATCGCCGCGACGCGGGTGTTCGGCGCGGACGGCGCCCGCGGGCTGGGCGGCCAGTTTGAGGCCCGGCTGTCCAACGCCGGCGCATGGAACAGCTCCGTGCTCGTGAGCATGCAGAACCGGCGCAGCATCCACCTCCACGGGCACGGCGAGGAAGAGGAGGGGGTGCCCGATCATACGCACGCAGATCCCAACGACGGCGGTGGCGTGGTCCGTGACGAGGACGACCATGACGATGAGCACGAGGCCGGGACCGACGCCAACGGGCTGGAGGATTTCGCCTATACGCTCCGGATGGAAAACCGGCTGACGATATCGCCGCAAACGACGCTTGCGTTCGGCGGATCGGCGATGTTCGAGCCGAACCCGGACGGCAGCGAAAGCCGGGCCGCGACCTTCGGCGCCGACGTTGCGATCAGCCATCGCCTGCCCTCGAAGAACCGGATCGCGTTGCGCGCAGAGTATTTGCACCGGAACGCCAAGGCGGCCGAACATCACGAAGATGAGGACAACGGGGACGAGGAGGAAGAACTGATCCGCGTCCAGGATTACGGCTTCTACGTTCAGGGCATGTGGTACACGCCGGACGGCTGGGGCCTCGGCCTGCGCTACGAACGCGTCGGCAGCCGCGGCGGCGAGGCCGAAGAGCGCGCGGAAGATCCGATGCGCGGCAACCGGACCCGGATTTCGCCGCTCCTGCTCTGGCAGTTTTCCGAACTCGGCCGGCTCAAGCTGCAATACAACTTTGACGATACCCAGTTCCTGGAGGATCGCTACGCGCACTCGGTGTTCATGAGCGTTAGCTGGTCCTTCGGCCTCGGCGCGCCGGACCACGCCGGCCACGCGCACTGAACCCGGCGGCGCGGCGCTCCGGTCAGGGGGCGCCGCGCCCGCTTGCGGCGGACCGATCCTCCGCCCCGCGACGCAAGCCGTGACAGTCGCGAGAAGTCCGGGCTAGACTACGCCGTTTCCGACCCGCTGGTTCCGGAGGGCTGCAACGGCCGATGCGCAAGCAGGGTGCAAAGATTCAATCGGACGTGCTGGCGGCGCTGCGCCGCCAGGGAAAGCCGCTGTCCGCCTACGAAATCCTCGCCCGGCTCAACCGGAAGAACAGCAAGCTTGCGCCGCCGACGATCTATCGTGCCCTGGCCTCGCTGATCGAGCAGGGCCGGGTCCACCGGATCGAATCGATCAATGCCTTCGTCGCCTGCCAGAGCCTCGGGCATGCCCACGCCTCGGTCCTGTCGATCTGCGACGATTGCGGCGCGGTCGAGGAGCATCACGACGACACCCTGCTGCACGGCCTTTCGGCGCTCACCGAGCGGTCCGGCTTCAACCCGTCGCACCACATCATCGAGGTCCACGGCCGCTGCACGGACTGCGGCACGGCAGCGGGGTAACCGGGCGGGCTGCGGCGCGGCCGCCCCACCTAATTGATCCAATCTGTGAATCAGACAGCGCGACGATGACCCGACAGCACCCCCGTCGGGGCTGAGCCTTTCGCCGCCAGCGGCGCCGACCGAACTCTCGCACTTGACATTCGATATTTCCCAACAATGTTGTTGCCAACATATTTGCTGGGAAATAGACCATGCTGAGAAAAGGCGGAAGCAACTGGGTCGAAGGGGACCGTTTCTTCAATCGCGAAGCTGAACTCGAAGCGCTCGAAGAGCGCGTGCAGGACGGAACCCACACCCTGCTGACCGCGCAGCGGCGCATGGGCAAGACGAGCCTAGTCCGGGAACTGTTGAGACGGCTGAAGGCGGGCAGGGAATTCGAGACGGTCTTCGTCGATCTTGAAGCCGCCGCAGATCCGGCCGACGCGATTGCCGAGATATGCGTACAGGCGAGGCCACTGCGTGGGGCGTGGGGCCGGATCAAAGCAAATTTCACTAACATCCTGAAAGAGGCTGGCGAACGTTTCGAAGAACTGGCCGTCGCCGACATGAAAGTGAAACTGCGCGCCGGGATCGATGCGGGAAACTGGCGGCAGCGCGGCGACGCGGTTTTCGAGGCGCTGGCGTCGGGCGACCGTCCGGTTGTCCTGGCCATCGATGAATTGCCGATCCTCGTCAACCGGCTGCTCAAGGACGATAAGGATCGTATCACGCCAGAAGGCAGGCAAGCGGTGGACGAGTTCTTGAGTTGGTTGCGCAAGAACGGTCAAAACCATCGCGGGGAGGTTTCCTTAATTCTGTCCGGCAGCGTCGGCCTCGAACCGCTGCTGGAACAGGCGGGGCTATCTGCACACGCCAACATCTATTCCGCCTTCGACCTCAAACCGTGGAGCGAAGAAACCGCCGTGTCTTGCCTGGAGGCGCTGGCGGACTCATACGAAGTCGGTCTTCCGGACGGAATCGCTCAGGACATGTGCCGGCGGTTGCGCTGCTGCATCCCGCATCACGTCCAGATGTTCTTCGACAAGCTGCACGATCAGCTGCGCCACGCCGACCGGCAGGAAGCGTCGCCGGACGATGTCGCGTGGGTCTATGCGCACGAGATGCTGGGCGTGAGGGGGCAAGCGGATTTGCAGCATTACGAGGGCCGCTTGCGGACGATCCTCGGAAGGGCGGGTTATCCGGTCGCCCTTGAGATATTGACCGCGACGGCCGTCGAAGGCCGTCTCGACGGCGATGCCGTGGACCGCTATCGCGCGCATTACTCGACGTTGGATGGGCAGGACGGCACGGGCGTCCCGTCGGTCGCGGACGTGCTCCATGTATTACAGCATGATGGCTACCTGGAACGGCTAGCCGGCGGCTACCGGTTCGTTTCCGGCCTCCTCGAAGACTGGTGGCGCAGCCGCTACGGCGAGAACTTTGTGCCCGTTGTCGAAGCTGCACCGAGCGGCGGCGGAGCGGGCCGATGACCGTGACCGCCAGAAAATACAATCCGGGCTTCCTCACCGACGATGAGCTGGTCGCGTCCTTCTGCGTGCGGACCGAAGAATTCGCCTCGATGATCGAAGCCCTGCGCGATTCCTCAGGCGGCGCGAATACGCATCAGATCGTCATCGGCCCGCGCGGCAGCGGCAAGACCAGCCTCCTGTTACGGGTCGCGGCCGAGATACGCCGGGATTCCGGCCTCTCCGCCCGTTTCTTCCCGGTCGTCTTCGCCGAGGAAAGCTACGAGGTCTCGACCGCCGGCGAATTCTGGCTCGAATGCCTGTCCCGCCTCGCCGACCAGGCGCCGCGCGGCGAAGACGACCCGGACCTGCGCCACACCTATGACGAACTGCGGCAAATCCAGGACGACCGGACGCTCGGCGACCGCTGCCTCGGCGTTCTTCAGGATTTCGCCGACAGGCAGCGCAAGCGGCTCGTCGTGGTGGTCGAAAACCTGAACATGATGTTCGGAGACATCGGCGATCCTCAAATGGGATGGCAGTTACGCCACACGCTTCAGAACGACCCGCGGTTCCTCCTCTTGGCGAGCGCGACCAGCCGGTTCGACGAGATCGACAAGCGGGACCGGGCCTTCTACGACCTGTTTCGGCAACTGATGCTGCGTCCGCTCGATACCGACGACTGCGCGGCCTTGTGGCGGGCAGTCTCCGGCCAGGACCGCGCCGCGCAAACGATCCAGGCCTTGCGAATTCTTACCGGCGGCAGCCCACGGCTGCTGACCATCGTGGCACGTTTCGGCGGTGACCTGTCGTTCCGGGAACTGATGGCCGACCTACTCAATCTGGTCGACGACCACACCGAATATTTCAAGAGGCATCTCGATGCATTGCCGGCGCAGGAGCGGCGCGTCTATCTGGCGCTCGCAGAACTCTGGAAACCGGCCACCACGCGGGAAATCTCGGACCGAGCCAGGCTCGACACCAGCAAGTGCAGCGCGCATCTCGCCCGGCTGACCGAGCGAGGCGCCGTGGAGGTGACGGGCGGCAGCCCGCGGCGCAAGCTCTACTACCTCGCCGAGCGGCTCTACAACATCTACTACCTGATGCGCCGCGCCCGCGGCCCGGCCCCGATGATCGAAGCCCTGATCCGCTTTATGGAAGGGTGGTATTCGCCCGACGAACTGAAGGCATTTGGGGTGGGAATGGCCGAAGAAGCGTCGGGTTTGGACGGTGAGCCACTAAGCTTGTACCGGACCGCATTCGGACACCTCCTCCGATTGCCGTCGTTGGAAGCGCACCGCGAGGAATTACTGCGCCTTGTACCCGCTACATTCGTTGAACCAGCGGTCGATACCAACAAATCCGCTCAGCCCGCGCTCGCGAGGGAACTTGTCAGGAAAGCGCGGGCGTCAAGGAAAAGAGGCAATTTGGAGGATTCCGTGGCTGTCTCGGATCAGGTCGTCCGTCGTTTCGGGACAAGCCAAATACGATCAATCCTCGAGAAGGTCGCGCTGGCTCTCCTCAACAAGGGTATGGCGCTCAAAGAATTGCAGCAACCGGTTGAGGCGCTGGCTTCCTGGGACGAGGTTGTTGAGCGCTTCGGCGCAAACGACACAGGCATTTTTCCCCAAGTCGTTGCGTCGGCTCTGGTTTGCAAAGGGGCTTTACTGGCGGAATTGAACCGCCCCAACGAGGCTCTCGCCATCTGGGAAGATGTCGTTCGACGTTTCGACGTACTCCAAGCTGCGTCATTTCATGGTGGCGTATTTGTCGCGCTATATGGGAAGGGCGTCACGCTCTTGTCGTTGGACCGGCTCCACGAAGCACTCGATGCCTGCGACGAGTTCTTCCGTCGAAACAAATCAATCGGTGCGTCCCCCCCTCCCGAACTGGTCGCGGATGCCATGGTCTGCAAAGGCTCTGCTCTTGCTCGGTTGCATCAGTTCGACAAGGCAGTAACAGTATGGGACCAAATGGTAGAGCACTTCGGAACAAACACGACGCCAAAGATTGCCGAACAGGTTACGACGGCGCTTGAAAACAAGGTCAGCGCACTTAGTCGAATGGACCGGTTGGAAGAGGCGTTGGTTGTGACGGACCAGATAATGCAGCGCCTCGGAGAGAGCGCTGCACCGGAGGCGTTAAAGGCAGTCGCTAGCGCACTCATCAATAAGGGCGCAGCACTCTTCGGATTGAACAAAGTTGAGGAGGCGCTGAAAGTTTGGGGCGAATTGGTGAACAGATTCGGGACGAGTGAATCACCCGAATTACGCGACGCGGTAAAGACCGCGTTGATGGGAAAGGCGATACAGGAATTTGCTAGCGGTCAGGATCGCACGGCTATTGCGACGGTTGACCAAGTGTTCCGCCAAGGCAGCGCAGGATCGCCCAAGATAGACTGGCTCGCGCACCTCATCCGTGCCCAGGCGCTTTTGGTTGAAGGCGAAATCGCAGCATGCGTGCGGGATGTTGAGGCTGCACTTGCAGTTCTTCCGAGGCTCGATGCTCCTCCGAAAGAAGCATCCGACCTCCTGTCCGGCCTAGCCGTCGAGCTCGGGCCGGAGCGCATGCGCGACCTCATCGTGGCGTCACCGGCGGCCGATCTGCTGTTGCCGCTTACGACGGCGCTGGAGCTGGAGCTGGGAGAAGAACCGCGGGTGGCGAAGGAGGTCGAGGAGGTTGCCGAAGATATCCGGCGCGACATGGCGGAGCGGCGCAAGGCGAAGAGCGCCTGATTTGGCGGATCGAACGCCGCCTCTCAGCGTAACGGTTCGCGCCAGCCTGGCCCCGGCCCCTACCGCTGCCGTGCCGCCCCGCGCACGTCCAGCGCCGCTTCGCGGACGGCTTCGTTGTAGGTCGGGTGGGCGTGGAAGCAGCGGGCGAGGTCTTCGGCGCAGCCGCCGAACTCCATGACGTTGACGACCTCGTGGATCGTGTTGCCGGCCTCCGGCCCGACGATATGGGCGCCGAGGATGCGCTCCGTTTCGGCGTCGGCGAGGATCTTGACCATGCCGTCGGTCTCGCCGGTGCAGATCGCCCGGCTGTTGGCGCCGAACGGGAATTTGCCGGCCCGGTAGGCGATCCCCGCCTCCTTGAGCTGCTCCTCCGTCTTGCCGACCGCGGCGACCTCGGGCCAGGTGTAGACGATGCCGGGTACCGTTTCGTAGTTGACGTGCCCGGCCTGACCGGCGAGCAGCTCGGCGAGGGCGACGCCCTCCTCCTCCGCCTTGTGGGCCAGCATCGGGCCGGGCACGACGTCGCCGATGGCGTAGAGGCCCGCGGCCGCGGTGCGGAACTGCCCGTCGACCGGGATGAAGCCGCGCGCGTCGGTCTCGATGCCGGCGGCCTCCAGGCCGAGCCCCTCGGTGAAGGGCCGGCGGCCGATCGCGACCAGCACGACCTCCGCCTTCAGGCTCTCGGCGTCGCCGCCTTTCGCCGGCTCGACGGATAAAGTTACGCCGCCCCGCCCCGCCTTCGCGCCGGTCACCTTGCGGCCGAGGCGGAACTCGAGGCCCTGCTTCTTCAGGATGCGCTGGACCTGCTTGGCGATCTCGCCGTCCATGCCGGGCAGGATGCGGTCGAGGAATTCGACCACGGTGACCTGCGCGCCGAGCCGGGCCCAGACCGAGCCCATCTCCAGCCCGATATAGCCGGCGCCGATCACCGCCATCGTCTTCGGCACCGTGCCGAGGGCGAGCGCGCCGGTTGAGGAGACGATGCGCTTTTCGTCGATCTCCACGCCCGGCAGGGGCATGACGTCGGAGCCGGTGGCGATGACGATGTGCTTCGCCATGTAGCGTTCGCCGGCGACCTCGACCGCGCCGTTGCCAGCCAGCCGGCCGCGGCCTTTCAGATGCGCGATCTTGTTCTTCTTGAACAGGTAGGCGACGCCCTTGGTCAGCTTGTCGACCACGCCGTCCTTGCGCGCCATCATGGCCCCGAGGTTCAGCGTCGCCGTGGCCTCGATGCCGTGCGCCGCCAGGCCGTGCCGCGCCTCGGCGAACTTCTCCGAACTCTGGAGCAGCGCCTTGGACGGGATGCAGCCGACATTGAGGCAGGTGCCGCCCAGGGTCTCGCGCTGCTCGGCCACGGCCACGCGCATGCCGAGCTGGGCGCAGCGGATGGCGCAGACATAGCCGCCGGGCCCGGCGCCGATGACGATGACGTCGTAGCTGTTGGTGTCGGTCATGGTTTTCCGGTCTGTTGGGACAGGGGCCGGGCTACCGGCACCCGGGAGCGGTCTTCGTGGAGATAAAGATAGAAGAGCCACACCGAATACAAGCGGACACAGAAGCCCGTAGCGGGCCGGATCGCCTGCCCGTGCGGCGCGCCCCGCTGGCGCCCGCCGCCTGCGCCCCTTATGTTAGTCCGGCGATAAACCGGCAAGCGGCGGAGAGCCCATGGACGCAGTCTTCCAGAGCATCCTGAGCGGTGCGCCGTTCCTGCTGCTCCATGCCGGCGTCACCATCGCGATGCTGGTCATCGGCGTCACCCTCTACATGTGGATGACGCCCTATGAGGACATCGCCCAGATCCGCGCTGGCAACGGCGCCGCCGGCATCGCGCTGGGCGGCGCGATCCTCGGCATGGCGATCCCGCTGGCGATCACCCTGCGCGGCAGCGTCAACCTGTGGGACATCGTGCTCTGGGGCCTCCTGATCGTGATCCTCCAGATGGCCGTGTTCAAGGTCGTCGACCTGATCCTCAAGGACCTGCCCAAGCGGATCGAGAATGGCGAGACCGGCGCCGCGGTCCTGCTCTCCAGCGCCAAGATCTCGGTCGGCGCGATCAACGCGGCCGCCATCGCGGTCTAGAGGCGCTCCCGGTCCGCCCCCCGGTTCGTCATGCGGCGCACCCCTTTCATCGCCATCCTGATCGTCGTGATCGCCGGCCTGACGGATCTGTTTCTGCCCGACGACGGCAGGCAGGCGCGTGACGAAAACCGGATGCGCCGGCCCGATCCGGGCCAGTTCGAGCGCCGCGGCGACGCGGACCGGCGCGAGGCCTGGAAGCCGCCGCAGGACTCCCACGACCGGGGGGACCGGGGCGGCCTGCAAGCGCCCTCGGCCAGCGATCCGGCGTTCAGCGTCGCCATCCCGACCGGCAAGAGCAATTCCATCGGCACCGCCTTCTCCCTCGACCGGCGCGGCATCTGGATGACGGCGCGCCACGTCGTCGACGGCTGCGCCCGGGTGCTGATCGTCACCGGCCCGCGCCGCGGCGTGCGGGTCCGGCAGACCTACATCCACCCGCGCGCCGATCTTGCCGTGCTGCAGACCCGGGGCGGCGCGCCGGCGGTGCCGTTCACGCGGCAGACGCTGCGGCGCGGCCAGACCGGCTACCATTTCGGCTATCCGAAGGGCGAACCGGCGGCCATCCAGTCCACCCTGATCGGCCGGCGGCGCATGCGTTCGGTCGGGCGCTACAACGTGACCGAGCCGGTGGTCGCCTGGGCCGACCGGGTGCGCGTGCCCGACAGCTACGGCGGCCTGGGCGGCATCAGCGGCGGCCCGGCGATGGACGGCCGGGGCGAGATCATCGGCGTCACCGTGGCCGGCTCGAAGCGGCGCGGCCGGATCTTCACGACGGCGCTGACCTCGATCGCGGCGGCGCTGGAGCGCTCCGGCGCGGCGGCGGAACGGGGCGGCGGCCGGCGCGGCGCGATCGACGGGCGCAACTTCGCCGAGGTCGGCGCAGGCCTGCGCAAGCGCCTGACCGTGGCGCTGGTCTATTGCGCGGCCTGAGGCGGCGGCCGTGACGAAGGCGGAGAAAGCGCCCCCCGAACGCCCGCTGGTCGGCGTCGGCGTCGTCGTCTGGAAGGACGGCAAGGTGCTGCTGATCCGGCGCGGCAAGTCGCCGATGCGCGGGCGCTGGAGTCTGCCCGGCGGCCGGCAGGAACTCGGCGAGACGGTGCGCGAGGCAGCGGTGCGCGAGGTCCGGGAGGAGACCGGCCTGGAGATCCGCCTCGGCGAACTGCTCGACGTGGTCGATACCATCCGGCGCGACGAATCCGGCGCCGTCACCCTTCAATACACCCTGGTCGATTTCGACGCCGACTGGACCGCCGGGGTGCCGGTTGCGGCCAGCGACGCCGAGCACGCCGAATGGGCCGATCCGGACTCCCTGGCGCCCTACAACCTGTGGAGCGAAACCCTGCGCATTATCGCCCTCTCGCGGGAGTGGCGGGAGTAGCGGCTCTTAACGGAGGACGACCGGACCCATGCCCTATGCAACGGCCGACGACGGGGTGCGCCTGTATTACGAGGAGGCGGGAGCGGGGATCCCGGTCGTCTTCGTGCATGAATTCGCGGGCGACATGGGCTCCTGGGAGCCGCAGCTCCGCCATTTCGCCCGTCGCTACCGGGCGCTGGCCTACAATGCGCGCGGCTATCCGCCCTCGGACGTGCCGGACGGCCCGGAGCGCTACGGCCCGGAGCACTACAGTCAGGCGCGCGCCGCCGACGATATCGCCGCCGTCATGGACGCCGCCGGGATCGACCGGGCGCATGTCTGCGGCCTCTCGATGGGCGGCTTCGCCACGCTGCATTTCGGCTTCCACCATGCCGGGCGCGCGCGTTCGCTGGTCGTGGCCGGCTGCGGTTACGGCGCGGAGCCGGACACGCGCGCGCAGTTCAGGGCCGAGGCCGAGGCGACGGCGGCCCTGATCGAGCGGGACGGCATGGCAGCCTTCGCCGATACCTATGCGAAGGGCCCGACCCGCGTGCAGTTCGAAAAAAAGGACCCGCGCGGCTGGCGCGAATTCCGCGACCGGCTGGCCGGACATTCGGCGGCGGGCTCGGCGGCGACCATGCGCGGCGTGCAGGCGCGGCGGCCCTCGCTCTACGACCTCACCGCCGAGATGGCGGCGCTCAGCGTGCCAACCCTGGTGCTGACCGGCGACGAGGACTGGCCCTGCCTGCTGCCGGGGGTGCTGATGAAGCGGACCATTCCGGCGGCGGCGCTGGCGGTCATGGTCAATTGCGGCCACACCGTCAACCTCGAGGACCCGGACGAGTTCAACCGCCTCTGCGGGGCGTTCTTCGCCCAGGTCGATGCCGGCCGCTGGCCGGAGCGCGATCCGCGCGCCGCGACCGACTCGATCCTCGGCGTCGAAGCGAAACAGGACGCCGTGCGTCCCTGACCTTTGGGAGTCCGCCGGAAATCGCCGTGCTCGGGATACGGCAATGAGCGCGTGGCGGTCCCCCCGGCGGTCCCCCCTCTCCTGGCCCCTCCCCCAAGGGATTCCTCTCCGATATGCCGCACGGCGGCCTACGCCTTCCTTGCCGACGGACACCTTGTCGAAGCGGCGGAGAAGGTCGGAGCAATCATCGCCACCGCGACGACGAGTCAACGCCCACGACCGATATCGCATCGACAACAGCACCGCAGTGCTCCGGGTCGCGGAGCACGCCGAATGCGTGCATCAATCCGGCGCGACCGTGTCGCCCGTGTAAAAGGCCGCCGTA
>JAPPLJ010000010.1 GCA_028819475.1 Rhodospirillaceae bacterium | reverse complement strand
CGCTCGAATGGGACTGGATCAAGGGGAAGCGCATCCACCTTCCCGACTCGAAATCCGGGCCGCGCACGGTATGGCTGTCGAGCGCCGCGCGCGCGGTGATCGACGCGATCCCGCGTTACAGCGCCGATTGCCCGTTTCTGTTTCCGGCGCGCCCGCCGACGCGGCCCGTCGGCACGATTCAGCGCGATTGGGACCGCATCCGCGTCGAGGCGGGGCTGCCCGGCCTGCGGCTTCACGACCTCCGGCATAGCTGGGCTTCGGTCGCCGCGATGAACGGCGTGGACATGGTGACCGTCGCGAAGCTGCTCGGTCACGCCTTGGTCGAGACCACCGAGCGATACGTCCACTTGTCGGACCAGTCCGTCACGGACGCCGCCGACCGGGTATCGAACCGCATCCATGCGGCCTTGGCCGGAAAAGGCGCGGCGCAGGAGGGAGGGCGCGACCATGCCCAGGGTTGACCTTACCGCGAAGCTGGCCCGCGACAGCCAGCCCGGCCCGAAGGACGCCATCCTGTTCGACAAGGCGCTGCCCGGCTTCGGGCTGCGCATCCACCCGTCGGGCCGCAAGGTCTGGATCGTGCAGGCCCGCATCGAGGGGCGGAGCCGCCGCATCGTCATCGCCCGGTTCGGCGAGATGCAGCTTGCCGAGGCCCGCCGCCGCGCCCGCGACATGCTCGACCGCATCCGCAAGGGCGGGAACCCCGCCGAGGACATCCGGCGCGAGAAGGAGACCCCGACCTTCCGGGCGTTCACCGAGGAATATCTGCGGCGCAGCGATCCGCACTGGAAGCCTTCGGGCCGCGAGACCGTGCGCATCTATCTGAACGCCCGCATCCTGCCCGCCTTCGGCGGAATGCCGCTCGACCGCATCGGCCCCGAGGACGTGGCGGCGTGGTTCGACGCGGCGAGCAAGGGCAAGTCCGGCGCGGCCAACCGTGCACTCGAAATCCTGCGCGCGATGATGTTCCGGGCCGAGGAATGGGGCTTGCGCGAGCGCGACACCAACCCCTGTCTCGGCATCGCCTTCAACCCGAGGAAGAAGATCGCCCGCTTCCTCGATACGGACGAACTCGCCCGGCTCGGGCGCGCGCTCGACGCGCACGAAGCGCGCTGGCCCGAGGCCGTCGCCGCGATCCGGCTGCTGGCGCTCACCGGCTGCCGCCGCAGCGAAGTGCTCAATCTCCGCTGGCGGAATATCGGCGCCGATGCGTTGAACCTCGAAGACTCGAAAACCGGCCCGCGCGCGGTGCCGCTCGGCGAGGCCGCGCGCGCCGTCATCGACGCGCTGCCCCGTCGCCGGAAGCCGGCAGCGTTCCTGTTTCCGCGCCATGCGGAGAAACGCGGAACAGGGAGCTTCGATGGTTGCTGGCGCGCGGTCTGCAAGGATGCCGGGCTCGGCAGGCTCCGCCTGCATGATCTTCGGCACACCGCAGCCAGTCAGGCCGTCATGGCAGGTGAGAATCTGCCACTGGTCGGCAAAATTCTAGGCCACCGGCGGCACCGCACCACCGCCGGCTACGCCCACCTTGCCGACGGCCATCTGGTCGAGGCAGCGGAACGAGTTGGCTCGATCATCGCAGTGGCCATGGAATCCGCCCAAACACCGCCAACCAACCACGGGGTTGCCTGATCGACCGCGAAAATCCAAAATCGCCCTTGCGACAACCAGCAGAGACCCAACGTCGGGTCACCTGCTGAATAGAACAGCACCGATCCGGCGACGGTTTGGCCACCATCGCTTGGCGCGAATAGGCAGGACTTCTTCGCACTCTCTGCGTGGTTGTCGCATGGCCCGGCACCATTCCCGTGCCGGGATGCAATGCTGACCACGGGAGAGCGACACATGACATCCTCGGATAGACGACTGGCGCGAGCCGCGCCGTTGGCCGTTGCCGGCACATTCGCCCTGCTGACCCTTGCCGCCTGTGGCGGCGGCGGTGGAGGTGGAGGCGGACCCATCTCAATGATACCGCCCGCTCAGGACCTGACGAATCCGGCGGCGGCGGCCAACACGGCCGCAAAGATCGCCGAAGCCGCAAGAGCCCAACCCGCGCCCGGCAGCGTCACGCAGTCCTCGAACGTGGACAGCAGCAACATTACAACCGACCAAGTGAGAATCACCGCGCAGCACGGTACTGGCGGCCCCAGCTTCTCCGTTCGCAACGGAACAGCGTGGTCTATCGGCACGAGCGACGGCAATCCCAGCCGCATTTCTGGCACTCCGTCTCCGTGGCAGGGTGTCGAGTTGAGCAAGCGCATTGGCAGTAGCGTGCTCTATGTCGATGCCTACACGGATATCGAAGCGCCTTCACAGGTGACGACCGGCGGAACCTACGCGTTCAGGTTTACGACGGTTAACGTCGGCGGGCAATACGTCGTACAGAGCAGCGACGTCTCCCTTCCTGCCGCCTTCAATGGCGTAAGCGGCACGGCAAGTTGCACGGGTTGTTCGTTCGTCTACACGACAGGACAACTTCAGATGACAGCCGGGAGCATGACGTTCACGCCCTCGGATAGTTCTGCTGCAACGACCCTCACGGCAGGAAGCGTGACCAGCACGGTGGCGGATGCGGATTATCTGGCAGGCGGGATTTGGCTGATTGCCCCGGACAATGCGACCCGTGCTGCCGACTACGAATTCGGTGCGTTCGCCGACGGCAGCGATCCGTTCATGCAGAGCAACCTTGCCGCCGTGACGGGTCCTGCAACCTACATAGGCGACGCGACCGGGGTGTATTCGGAAACCGCGGGCGGTTCCACCGAGATCGGGTATTTCGACGGCGATGTCCGGCTGACCGCGAATTTCGGCGACGCGAGCGGTCTCGGCACGATCAGCGGGTGGATCACTAATTTCGACGTGGATGGCGAGCGGGTCGCCGGCAGGTTGGACCTCGGGTCGGCCAACATCGGTGCGCAGAACAGCGGTTTCTTCAGAGGGGCCGTCACCGGAGCCGACGGCGAGCGCCGCTACACCGGACACTGGGGCGGGCAGTTTTTCGGAAACGGTCAAGCCGATGGACGACCCGGCTCGGTCGCCGGGACGTTCGGCGGGCATTCCACAGACGATGCCGTCAGCTTCCTCGGCGCGTTCGGCGCCCATAAGTAATCCTCGCTTCTGAAACGGCAGAAGGGCAGCCCTGCGGCTGCCCTTCCCGTTTGCTTAGGATCTCCGCATTGCCTTGTTACCTCCTGCTTCCTATAGTGCCGTCCGGAAGCCGCGCGGCGGTTCGGGGACTGTCCCCGCAAGTGCGCGGCGGGCGCTGCCGCTCAAGCGCCGCTCGGGCTAAATGCCGATGGCAAAACGGCTTTCATCGCCCGACGGTTTGAGCAGTCAGGAAGCGCGACAGGGACGCCATTCGGCGCGTTGGTCTCACACCCCACGCAGCAGGCTGCCAGAGGGCGCATGCGCGCGCGGACCATGCCTTTTGTGCGCCTTTCGGCGACTTTGGGCGATTTCAGACACCAGGGCGTTGTTGGAACGAGCGTATGCTCCGAGCATACGGCGCTATCCCGTTGAATTCGCTTGAAAAATATTTCCCCGTATGCTCTGAGCATACGCCTGCCGCCTCTTCCCGGACAGTCCTGTATGCTCTGAGCATACGGCTGTCGCATCCTCCCCGACGGTCCTGTATGCTCAGAGCATACGCCCAGGACCGAGCGCTATCGACGCGAAATTGCTGCTACTACCCCTTTTCGTCGCCCGGACTGTTCATCGAAACCGGCCTGGAGGAACTACCTGGACATGAGCGAAGAGACTTCGGACGTCCCGGAATCCAATACGAATTTGGCAGAAGGGGGAGCCGAGGCGCGCCGCGCCCGCTCGATCCGCTTCTCCGATTCCGAATGGGACGCCGTCGAAAGGGCCGCCGGCGAGCGCGGTATGCACGCCGCAGAGTTCGCCCGGCACGCCGTCTTGGGCGTCGCAAGCGGCCGATACGCTGCCGATCAGGGCGTGTTTCCGCCCCAATACGCGGACCTGATCGAGCGGATTTTCCGCGGTACGCACATCCTGATGACGCTGAAACGCGATGAATTGGTCCTCGAAGGACGCGGCGAAGAGCTGGAAGAGCTGATCAAATCCACGCGCCAGTTGCAGGAATCGCTCCTCGACTGAGGTCCGAACCAGCAACTACCGCATCGCCAAGTCGTCCCTCGCCCGGTCCGCGCTCCCGTCATTGTGTGGCAATCTTGTACAACCTCTGAAACCGATGATCGCCCGCCATCCCGGCATTTGCCCCAACCAACGCATCGAAAATCTCGCGAAGGCGATGCCTCTCGTAAACCTGCAGGTCTTCCGCATCCACCACACGGTCAAGCACACGAAGCATCGCCTCCGGATACTGCTCGGCATGGCCGTTCTCATTGAGACGGAAGAGGCCCCGACCCTCGAGCGGCCGCAACTGCTCCGCCGCCCGCTCATGCTTCCGTCTCGCCCTTCCACGGCTCGCCCGGGAGGAGCGAGATCAGTTGTTCGGACACTGTCCCGGCTCTCTCCGCCGGCCGCCACTCGAACTCCGGCCTGAGCAAGGCGCTCATGTCGGCATTGAACTGTGCATCGCCGATCTTCCCCGCAAGGTTCCGTTCGAACATGGCGCGGGTTACCGGACCGCCCTCGCGGTCCATGTACTCCCGGAACGCCGCAACGATCCGTCCCGGATTGCTCCGCGCGTCCCCCAGTCCCGTCGCCAGATCGAACAGATCCCGGCCCTTGCGCCGCTGGTAGAGCGCGCGCATCTTGGTCGCCAGCAGTTCGTCGAGCTCGAAGGTCGCGATGTCCGCCTGCCCGGAATACCACCGCGACTCGACCGAGAACGGGCGTTTGCTGAATCCCAGCACCGCAAAATGCTCGCGGGTATTGATCTCGACCTTGAGGCGCAGCCGGATCGCCGGCACGTCCTCGGACAGGAACCGGTAGCCGAACGTCACCCGGCCCTGCGACTGCTTCCACCGCGCTTCGCCGAGCCAGGGGTCGAGCGCGTTTCGCAAGGCGTCCATCATCGGGCCGGCTGGCCCGGGCTCTACCTGAACCAGATCGATATCCTCGGAATACCGCGCGGGCGGCGTCAGGTAGAGCTTGTAGAGCGCCGTGCCGCCGCGGAAGGCGAGCGCCCCGGCGAGAACGGGATCGGAGAATATCTCGACCAGGGCCCGGCTGATGACCAGGTCCTGCTCGACCTGGAAGTCCTCGTTCCAGGGCGCCTGCGCCCGCCACTGGGTGATGTAGTCCCGCGGGATCACGCATCCGCCTCGATGCTTGCGTTCACCAACAGCCGCCAGTCCTTCGACCGCGGCGCACCCGTGGCATCCGCGCCGGGCAGGAGCTTTGTGTAGTTTCGCGCGCGCTGCCGCACATGCTCCTTGAGCGGCGCCACCCTGTCTCCTGCCCCGACATGCTCCAGCAGGTAGCCCAGACGCTGCGCCCAGAGGATCGATGCCGACTGCGAAGCCTCGACGAGACGCTCCGGGTCAACGTCCTCGCCGAGTTCGGAAAGTACGCCGGCCACCCGGTCCACGCCTCCGGCGCGGTGCATGTACCCGACGAGATCGACCGCCGTCGCCTCCACGGTCGAGACCACGATCGTGCCGCGCGGATTGTTGACCCTCTCGACGGGCACGGCAGCGAGATTCCGGCGCGCGACGAACGCAACCCTGACGGCGCCGCAGACGATCGCAGGCCGGTTCTTGTCCACCACCACCTGAAATTCCTGCGGGCGATGATGGGCCGCGCCGTGATATTGCGCGGCCGAGAGGAGGCCGACATAGTAGCGAATGCCCCAATGCTCCATCAGCGACGGTACGAACTGGTCCGCCGGCAGGCAGCCGAGCCGTCTGTATTCGGGCGGCACGATGACGTAGAATCCGCGCGCGGGGCTTGCGATCTCTCCCTTGGCCGCGAGACGGCTCAGCGCCTGGCGAGCGGCTGCCTCGGAGACTCCGAGGGCCGAGCGAAGCTCGGACGAGGTAAAGTGATACTGGCCACGGGCGACTAGGTCGGCGATGACGTTGCGCGCTCGGGGTGCAGCAGATTCAAACATAACTCTGGTAAAGTAGCATTAATTGTCACGTTATCAATGTGAAATATGAATATTGGTCCATCGATCCGAAGTCTCACCTCGCCTCTCATAGGCACCGCCCCGGTCTGCCTTCGAGATGCCGCCGATCGGGTTCCGTTCGGCCCTTGAACCGGGAGAACGCTGCGACATCTCCGGGATCGTCGAATCCCGTTCTTCCAATCTCAGAGGTCCTCCATGTCAAGAGTCACCGAAATTCTGCGTTCCCTGGACCGGAAGGAGCGCTTCGCGGTCCTCCGGGAAACGCTCGGCTTCGACCCAACCGCCCCCGAACTCGGCGCGAGATTCCGCACGCGGCTGAGCACCTGCATCGGCGTACCGGTCCCGGCGAAGGCGTTCGTCGCCATGGACTACCACCTCGACTGGATACAGCTGGCCCTCCACCTCGCGGAGATTTCCGGGATCGCCCCCGGCACCGCCTTCGCGAACCCGGACTTCGAGGACTTCAACGCCGACCAGGAGGACATCGACCTGCTGCTCGCCTTCGAAAACGGGGATGCCGGGCGGCCCCTGACCCATCTGGTCCTGATCGAAGCCAAGGCCTACCTGCCCTGGACCAACAGTCAGCTGGCGTCCAAGACGAGGCGGCTCGGCGAGATCTTCGGCGGCGACGGAACGCGGCACGACACGGTCGAGCCGCATTTCGTGCTGATGACGGAGCGCAGGTCCCGCAACATCCAGTCCAGCAATTGGCCCGGCTGGACGACGGACCGCAATGGAGAGCCGTTCTGGCTCGAGTACAAGCTGCCTTGCCGCCGCAAGGTCACGCGCTGCGATGCCGCCGGCAGGCCCGACAGGCGCGGCGATCACCTGCGGCTCGACCGTGTACCGCGCCCGGTCGGGTAACGGTCCGCGTCAGGCATCCGGCCGATCCAGTCCCCGGCAACAAAGCCCTCCGCCGTCACGACTTCCCTGAAGCGCGCGTCATCGCCTTGCCGGGCGCCTTGCCGGGCGCCTTGCGTTTCGCGGACTTGCGCCGGATACGCACCCCGCCCGAGCTTGCCTTGCCGATTTCGAACCCGCCCGACTTCTCGACCAGGGTGCTCAGGTTCCGGCAACCGTAGCTGCGCGGGTCGAAATCGGGCACGAGGGCCAGGATTTTCTTGCCGACATCGCTCAGGTTCGCCCAGCCGTCGTCGTCGGAGCCCTCGATCACCGTCGCGATCATCTTCACGGCCTTCGAGGGCGGCTCCGTTCCCCTTCCGGCATTCTCTTCGCCGCTGTCCTTTTCCGCACCCTCTTCCGTCAGGTTCTCGACATAGATGAATCGGTTGCAGGCGTTGCGGAAGGCCTCGACCGCCTTGCGCTCGCCGAAGCCATACACTTCGAGCCCTTCCTCGCGCAGGCGCTGAGCGAGCCGCGTGAAGTCGCTGTCGGAACTCACCAGGACGACCCCGTCGAGGGTGCGCTTGTACATGAGGTCCATCGCGTCGATCACCAGGGCGATATCGGAGGCGTTCTTGCCCTTCGAGTTGCTGCGCTGCTGGTGCTGCAGGATCGCCAGGGACTGGATTGCCTTGTTCCAGCCGGCGAGGCGGGAACCTGAAAAATCGCCGTAGATGCGCCGCACGTTGGCCTCGCCCAGCTTGACGATCTCGTCGAAGATCGCCTGGGCGTGCTTCGCACTGGTGTTGTCGGCGTCGATGAGGACCGCAAGGCTCTTCGTTTCGCGGGCTTCCGGCATGGGCGCTCCTTGCGGGCGCCCCTCTTCGGATGCAGCCCGCACGGCATGTGGTTCATGGTTGCCGGAGGTTCTTACGGCCTCGCCGCCGCGTGCGCCATGCCCTGCGCGCCGTTCCCCATGCCGGGACCGCCTCTCCCGTTCCTTCCCGGCTGCCGGCCATCGGCCGATGCGTCACAGACCCAGGTCCATGCCTCCCCTGCCGCGGTCGCGCACGGGCGGTTCGGGCCCCTTCGCCGGCGCCTTCGAGGGAGATCGGCTCTCCTCCCTTGCCGTGCCGATGTCCTGCTCCGTTCCGCCTTCCGGCCGCAACGCGCGGTCCAGGCCGGCTTCGGCCGTCCTGTCCGGCGCCTCGCGCTTCGTCTCGCCGATGCCTTCGAGCGCTGCGATGCGCTCGCCGGTGACGGCCTCGAGCTGAGTCTTCAGGTCTTCGGCGTTGTCGGTCACCAGTTCGGCCCGGTCGCGGGCGCGGCTGATCTCGACATAGAAGCTCTTCTGGGTCGTAAGATGCTTGTGCCGGGCCTCTATCGCGGCGATGACCCGGTCCACCGTGCGGCCCTGGAAGGCGTGCACGGTGGACGCCCAGGCATGGTCGAGATGGCGCAACTGCGGGTCGTGGCGCCCCAGTTCGAGCTTCCTGCCGTCCTCCAGCGCGAAGGTCACGCGGTTCCCGGCGATCGAGTCGACCGTGGCGGTGGCGCTGTTGACGATGCCGAGCCCGTCATGGTTGCGGGTCCAGCGGATGCGGTCGCCGGCCCTGAGCTCGATGTATTCCGTCCGGTAGACCTCGCTGCCGCCCTTCCGCCCGGCGATCTCGCCCGGCTTCCAGCGCACCGGACCGTTCTCGCCGCCCTCGAGCACCACCTCCCGGTTCCGGTGGTCGACGCCGGCGACCCGGCGCTCGCTGCCCTTCTCGACGCCGAGCCGCTTGTAGGGCCGGTGGAACACCACCACGTCGCCGGCGGCATAGTTGCCGGCGAGCGCCTTCTCCGCCCTGGTGTAGCCCTTCGAGACCAGGCGTTGCGCGTGCAGCGCAGGGCCGTGGACGGTGCCGTCGCGCGCCAGGCGCTCGCGGATATGGCCGTTGATCGCCTGGCGCAGTTCGTGGGACGGCGCCATGATCCCGGTGTTCTCCCGGACTTCCGGTGTGAGTCTGAGCCAGCGCGCCGCCACGGCGCCGGCGATGTTGTCGGGCTTCACCTCGGCGACGTTGCTTCCGAGCTTCCCGAAAGCGGTCTCGATGTCGCCCTTGAGGCTCGCCTCGACGGCCTCCTTCAGCACGGGATCGCGCTGGCGGACGATCTCGTCCATGGTCGCGGTCTTCATGCCGGCGGCCTGGAGCTGGGCGAACGGCTTGCCGGCGTCGACGGCGTCGAGCTGCTTGCTGTCTCCGACCAGGACGACGCGCGGGATGCGGACCTCGTTGGCGATCCGGAGCAGGTCTCGGGCCTGGACGGTCGAGGCCAGCGAGCCCTCGTCGACCACCAGGATCGTCTTCTCGAAGGCGGCGCGCATCGCCTTCGCGCCCGCTTCGGTCAGCCTGCCCCCGGCCACGCCGGCGTTGCGGGCGAGGAAGCGCTGCAGGGTCTCGGTCCCGATGCCGGCTTCCGAGGCGAGGGTCTGCGCCGCCGAGGCGGAAGGCGCGAGGCCGATCATGCGCCAGTGCTTCTTCTCCGCCAGCGCCCGCGCCCGGTTGAGCATGGCGGTCTTGCCGGTGCCGGCGTATCCCTGGACGCCCACGACCCGGTCCTTCGCCGACAGGATCAGCTTCACGGCGTCCCTCTGCCCCCCGGTGAGCGGCCCGCCGCTGAGGCGCCCCTGCACCATCCAGCCCTGCATGAGGGCTGCGCCGCGGCCGGCGCCCGCGCGCATCGCCGCGATCGCCTCGCGCTCCTCGCCGATGGTCTTCGCGGTGGCGAGCGAGTCCTCCGCGCCGGGCAGGTCGACGGCGTGGAGCATTCCGGCCTTCTCCAGGGCGGCGACCTCGCGCTCGGCCTCGCCGATCCCGACCGCGCCCGGCTTGTGGGAAAGCGCGGCGGCGAGCAGGTCGGCGCGGGCGAACACCGCCTCCCGCTCCGAGAGATGCGCCATCGCCCACGCCATGGCCTCCGCCGCGGGCGAGGGCGGCGCGGCCTCCGCCGGAGCCTCG
The DNA here is from genome assembly GCA_028819475.1 of Rhodospirillaceae bacterium. NCBI lineage: Bacteria > Pseudomonadati > Pseudomonadota > Alphaproteobacteria > Rhodospirillales > Rhodospirillaceae > Rhodospirillaceae bacterium. The sequence continues at coordinate 5,592 of JAPPLJ010000010.1, read as the reverse complement.
CGGCCGGGCGCGTGTGCCGGACCGTCGAACGGCAGCTCCATTTGCCCGATTTCGTCCGCCGCCCGGCCCGGTCCGGATCCCGGCGCCGCTTCCCGCTCCGGCGCGGCGCTTCTCTCGATCGCCTCCGCGACCAGCGCCCGGGCGTCGAGGCCGAGACCGGCGGCCTGTTTCGCCCACACGTCCCACAGCTCGGCGCGGTCGATGTCGCGCTTGCCAGCCCTGGTCATCAGCGCCGCGCGCTCGGCGAGCCGCGGATTGTCGGCGGAGGCGCCGAGATTGCGCTCGGCCATCGCCGCCTCGATCTCGGCGCGGCGGGTGGAGAAGGCCTCGACGGTTTCGCGCGGCACGCCGCCGATCTCGAAGCGGCCGTCGGCGTGGCTCTTCTCGACCTCGTAGCCGAGCCGCGTGAGTAATACCGCGAGCTCGCTGCGGTAGAGCATCCCGATCAGCTTCTGGCGCGCGTAGAGGCCCTCGTTGGCCATCGTCCGCCACTTGCCGTCCTCCCCCTTGACCATGTTGGCGAGCACGGCATGGGTGTGGAGCTGGGGGTCGAGATTGCGCGAGGTGTCGTGACGGAAGGCGGCGGCGACGATCTTCTGGCCGCCGATCCGCGCCATCTTGCCCGCGTCCGGGTTTTTCATGCGCGTTTCGGCGGCGTTCTTCTCGATCCAGGCGAGGGTTGCCGCCACCGCCTTGTCGTGGGCCTCGACGATGCGCCGGTCGCCGCCGACCAGCGCGGCCAGCGAGACGGATTTCGGCGCCGAGAAGGTCAGGTCGCGGCCGGGACGGTGGACGATCTCTCCGTCCTTGCCGCGCTTGCCGAGCTGCCGCCCCGAGCCGTCCGGCACCTTGCCTTCAAGGACCTGCCGGAAGGTATCGGCGTCGACCGGCCCCTTCAGGCCGAGCTCTTCCGCTCCCTTCCCGGCCCAGCCGCTGGCCTCGCGGTGCTCGGGATCGTCCTTGGCGTAGTAGCCGTCGCGCTCGTAGTAGGACGCGCCTTGGGCCGCCGAGGACAGCGCGCCGATCGAGAGCATGCTCAGTACCAGCCGCCGGTATCGCGACCTTCGGCCGGTGCGGCAGGTCCCTGTCCGGCCGGTGTCGCGGACGGGGGCGGTTTCCTTCCCGGCGCTGCCTCCCCGGCGCCATCGGCGCGGCCGTTCTCGCCGGCGGGCCGTCCGGCGTCGCAATTGCCTCCTGCTCTCGCATCCGCCTCCCGATCCGGCAATTCCGGTCCCGGCGGGCGTTCGACCGGCGCGTAGTCCAGCGCGCCCTGCAGGTATGCCGGCTCCGGCGGGGTGTCCGGCGGGACGGACCCTTCGGCCTCGCCGGTCCCGGGTCCGGCCGCCTGCTTCGCTCTCCCCGCCCCTTGGTCTCCGGGAGACGTCGGGACAGGGGCCTCTCCGGCGCCGGTCGTCCCGGCCCCGCCCGCGCCCGCTCCGGACGGATCCTCCCCGCGCGCCACGAACCGCTCCGCCGCCTTCGGCCGGGCGACGTAATTCAGCTTGATCGAGGCGACCGGGAAGGGGCCGGGGAACTTCAAGTAGCCCTCCAGGTTGGCGAGCCGCATGATCTCGGACGGCAGCGCCAGGGCGCGCAATTCCCGGCGCGGCGTCAGGCTCACGCCGTCGCGGATGGTGTTGGCGCCGTAGGAGAAGCCCTCGGCGACCTCCTCGACCTCGCTGCGGCCCAGGCTGTCGGCCGACCATTGCGCGGTGTCGCGGTCGGGGGCGGCCAGCACCACCCGCGTGCCGCAGAGCCCGGAGATCGTCTCCGCGCCGTTGCGCCCGTACAGGTCGCGCAGCGCCGAGGCGACCTGGACGCCGAGCACGAAACAGCCGCCGAACTGGCGCGACTCGGCGAGGCCGGGCTGCAGGCTCGGCACCTGGTGCAGCGTCGGCAGCTCGTCGAGGATCACCCAGATGCGCCGTCCGTCGTCCTGGGCGAGCGAGAGCATGGCGTTGACCGCGATCTCGAGCCAGGTCGAGATCAACCCGCGCAGGCTGGCATGCTGGTCGCCGCGCGAGGTCAGGAACAGGAACCCGCCGCGCGCCTCGCCGGAAATCCACTCCCGGATCGAGAACGGCCTGCCGTTGTCGGGCAGGAGCTCCAGCGCCGAGACGTTGGCCGTCAGCATGGCCCGGACCGAGAGGGCGGTCTTGGGGTTCTCGGGATCGACGATCGACTGGGCGACCGTGCCCTGCATCGCCTCGGCGAGCGCCGTCAGCTCGGTCTTGAGCAGATGGTCGACCAGGACCCGGTTGTCCTCGGCGCCCTGCTTCCAGAACACCCCGGCGCCGTTCGAGAAGAGCTGCCTTGCCGCCGTCACCCAGAACGGGTCCACCGTGTCCTTCTGCTGCGGGATCAACGCCGCGGCCATCATGTCGAAGTCGCGGGGATCGCGCGCCTCGAAGAAGGGCGACCAGCGCGGCGCACGGGCGTCGAGCGGGTTCATCAGCACGTCGCGGTCCCTGTCGAAGAAGGATCGGGTGTAGCTGCCCATCTTGTCGTAGATCACGCAGCGCTCGCCGCGCGTGCGGATCTGGGAGACCAGATCGGAGATCAGCACGGTCTTGCCCGAGCCGGTGGTGCCCGAGACGATGGTATGCTGGGTCTCGGTCCGCTCGGGATACGGAATGCCGGCGATCGAGTAGGGCCGCAGGCGGCGGCCGCCGGGCAGGCGCGTCAGCACGCGGAGATGCGGCGCCTGTATCCGGCGGCGCAACTCGGCGGCCGTCACCATCTCGGCGCCCCTGATGCGCTTCTGCCGGCCGAGCCGGGCGCCGCGATACCAGAACACGACCAGGAACAGCCCGATCAGCCCCACCCCGGCCGCCGCGCCCAGCCCGGCGCTGGCGAACATCTCCGACTTGATCCGCTCCCGCGCCTCGCGGGCCGGAAGGGAGGCGGCGACGTCGCGGATGCGCAATACGCGCCGGGTGCCGTCCCTGAACCGGACCTCCTGGCCCGAATCCGGGTCGTAGCCGAGCGCGAGCTTGGCCTCGGCCAGCGTCACCATGCCGGCGGCGTACCACTCCGCGCCCGTGGTCGACCGCCACAGCGTCCAGGCCGGCACCGCCACGGTCGTGAAGGCCGCGAACAGGAGCGCCGCGTTGAACAGCTGGCCCCACATGCGGATGCCGTGGAACACGGTCTGGCCGCCCCGGAGCGTGCTGCCGCCGATGCCGCGCACGTCGCTCTCCTCATCCGTGCGCCGATCGCCGCCCGGAGCGGGAGGCAGACCGGGTCAGGGCGAACGGGTCGGGACCGGAGAGAGCCCGGATCCGGGGGAACCTGTCCCGGCCCCCGAGCCGGGAGGGCAGACGGAGGACAGGGACATGACGCGCAGAGACACGGCACCGGCGACGGTCCGCACCACCCCTGCCGAGCGCGCCTTCGTGCTCGGCGGCTTCGCGCTCGCGGCGCTTGGCACGGCGCCCGCGGCCCTGCTCGAAGCCGGCCTGGAGGCCGTCGCCGCCCTCTGGCTGGCGGCGGCGGCGTGGGCGTTCGTCGCTTCGCTCGTCCTGGCGCTGCGGCGGGGGTTGCGCCACCGCGACTGGCGCGCGTTCGGCCGCTACGAGATGACGGACGGCACCGAGCTGGTTGACTGGAGCACGAACTCGGGGAAGTGGTACGACCTGGCCGTCGCCGAGGAGAACGAGCGGCTGATGCGCGGGGGTTGAGCCCGGCCCCGGCGTCACGGCGATGACTCGCCCCAGCCCGTCTCGTCCGGCGGCGGCCGCTTCCCTGCACTGCCGGGCGCGCCGTCCGGCACGGCGTTCTTCGCCGAGCCGAACAGGTTGCCGGCGAGCCAGCCGCCGACCACGGGCAGGTTCTCGGTCGCGTGCCGCTCGAACGGCTTGCCGGTCTCGCCCGCGATGCCGGCTCCGACCGCCGCTGCCTCGCCCTTCGCGACCGTCTGCCGCGCGTCGCGCGCCGTGCCCTTCATGGTCATCTCGGTCTTGGTCTCCGCACGCTCCGTGCGCGCCGCGGCTTCGGTCTCGGCCGGCCGCGGCGCACCGGCTTCTTCCGCCCGCTTGCGCACCGCATCCGCGCCGCCGGCATGGGCTGCCGCGGTCTCTCCGGCAGAGGCGTCGCGCAATTTTGCAGCGCCGGCATCGTATGCCGCCGCGCCGCCGACGCTCGATGGATCCGGACCGGCGGGCGCCGGATACTTCTCGGCAATGAACGCGGCGGCGTATTCCCGGAGCTGCTCCGAATCCTCCGCCGTCTGGGGCGAGGCGATGCGCATGGCGCCGGCGGCGCCGATGGCGCGCCCGTCCGTGCCCTTCTGTTCCGACAGCCAGGCGAAGAAGGGCTGGCCGAGCTCGCGCTCGATCGCCTGGGCGTCCGAGCGCACCTGGGCGGCCTGCTCGGACCAGCTCTCGGACTCCTGCCGCGCCACCGACGCCCGCTCCTGGAACGTCCGCATGCGGGTCAGGTTGGCCGACAGGCTCTCGTCCAGGCTCGCCAGTTCGCTGTCGCCCGTCTGGGTGGAATAGCGCCGGGAAGCGTCGGCGACCTGCGACCAGGTCTCGGTCACGCCGTGCTGGCGGTCGTATTCCTTGACCCGGTTCCAGGCGTCCTGCTCGATGGTCTGGCCGCGCCACATCACCGAGCCCTCGGCCCCCGCCTTGACCACGAAGTCCCAACCGCCGCCGACCCGGGCCTGGCCGGTCAGCACCGCCGCCTGGCTCTTCGAAATGCCGGCGATCTCGGCCAGCTTCTCGACATGGGAGTCAAGCTGCTGGGCCTGGCTGCTTTCGCTTTCGGTGACGCCGCGCGCGTAGGCCTCGCCCGTCGACACGTCGTGCGAGTAGCGCTGCATCATCGCGGTTGCGTCGGTGACGGCGGCGTTGCGCGCCTGGCCCGCCTCGGCCGACCAGTGCTGCGAGAGAGTGCGCGCATGGGCCGCCCGCTGCTCGTGCGAGGTCGCCAGCGACTCCGAGAGCCGCACGCCCGCGGCCGGAATCCGGCTGGGGGCGGCGCCGGCGTCCGCCACCACCGTGCCGTCGCCGGTCACGGTCATCGCGGCGCCGGCCGGCGCGTAGCCGGTGTAGCGGTCGGTATCGACATGGGCGGAGGTGCGGATCTGGCGGCCTTCCAGGGTCGCGAAACGGTGCGTGTCGTAGCCGGTGTTGGCGAGGCTCAGGTTGCCGGTCGTTCCCTCATGGGCGGCGGACGAGGCAGCGTCCTGACCCACAGCCAGCACGGATGTCGCCAACACAGTCGCTTTCGACAGCCCATACGCCAATGCCGCCGCCAGAAACGGCACCGACATGGAGAGGTAGCCCGACATCACCGCGACGTCCGAGGCGACCGCCCGGATTCCGGCCTGCGCCACCAGCGAGATGCCGATATCGCCGCCCGGCATCGCCGCCGCGGCCGACATCCGCTCGGCCGCCTCGCCCATCGAGATGCGGTGCAGCACGGCGTAGAGCGGCCCCCAGGACTGGAGCCAGACCAGCCCGGTCACATACGACCGGAATATGGTCGCTCCGGCCGGGGTCAGCATCAGCAGCACCGCCATCGGGAAGGCGCCGACATAGAGGCACTCGAAGACGATGCGCAGCAGCGGCACCCAGGTCTCGGCCT
>JAPPLJ010000009.1 GCA_028819475.1 Rhodospirillaceae bacterium | reverse complement strand
GACGGGGACGGCTTCGTCCTCTACCGCAAGGGGGAAGTCGGTTCCTCCGCTTCTATGAAACCCTCGAAAGTACGGCGCTGACGGTACGATGCTGGCGCCAGTATTGGGAGAACTAAAGATGAGTTCACGACTTAAACTGGCAGGAATCTGCTTTGCGGCGGCCCTCGGCCTTGCCGCCTGCGGCGGTGGAGGGGGAACGACCGCGGTGATGCCACCGCCGACAGAGCCGCCGCCGCCGCCGCCGGTTGCGACGGTGATGATTCCGGACGCCATGTATCTGGACGAGGACAATGCGCCTTCGGCTGGGTCCATGACCATCGCGGCGGGCGACAGCTACACCAACAATGGCGTGACGTTCGACTGCCCGGCCGGCGGAATGGCCTGCGAAGTCGAAGTCATGGACGACGGCTCCGTCACCTCAACGGGCGGCGAAGCCATGGCTTCGCTCACGGCTGACGCCATGGTCCAGGTCGCCCAGGCCAAGAAAGATGCGGCGGATGAGGCAGCTCGCGCGGCTCAGGAGATGAAGGACCGGATCATCGGTAAGGACCGGGCGATTGAGGCGGCCTCCAACCTTGCGACGACGACTGGCACCGCTGGTACGCTGGAAGAAGATGATGTCTCCATCACGCGGGCCGCGGGTGGGATGGCCAGGGTCAGGGTGAACGATGCGACTCTGACCGGTTACTCCGTCTCTGACGACCCCGCGCTGCCGAACGGCAACTGGGCAGGCACGCACCTGACCCGTAGCATTACGGGCGCCACGCAGCACCTGTTCGTCTACACGGACATCGATCCGCCGACGCGGATTCAGTTCTACAACTTCGACGGGGACCCGGATACGCCATTCCTGTATTCGGGTGGCGCCCTTGACGCCGCCACGACGCCCGCGACCACAGCAACCGTAATACCGGGGCTTGCCCTTGCAGGCGGGGCCGATGGAAACTTCTCGGCGAACACCGCTGACTCGAGCCAGTTCCCGGCGCCCCAGTCTGCCGAGGAGGGTAGCCGCACCCAGCAGTATGCGAACAACACCCAGATCGGCGGTGCCGACGCATTCAGCACTCCGGGTAACTTCAACGGTGCGGGTGGCCGGTATGACTGCACCGGCGGTACCGCTGAGGCCCCCTGCAGTGTCGAGGTTGCTCCCAACGGGTCGTTCACCCTCGTCGGCACTTGGGTCTTCGTTCCCGAGTTGAATGCAACGGCGTGGCGGCAGGATCCGGAGTTCATGAGCTTCGGCTGGTGGCTGCAGGAGCCGACGGCTCAGACTGGCGTCTACACGTTCCAGTACTACGCGGACGGCAACGCATATCAGCGTCCGGCCGGCGAGACACTGGCCGCAGGCTCGGCGATCTACAACGGTCGGGCCGCCGGCAAGTTTGTGGTGCAGGACATCGACAACACGGGTGTGACCGGCGGCGAGAACGGCATGTTCACGGCGGCTGCTTCGCTGACCGCCACATTCGGAGCTACCAACTCGATCTCAGGGTCTATCTCCGGCTTCCAGACCGACAACGCCAAGGTGGACGTGTCGGGTTGGTCGGTGACGCTGAACCGTCAAACCTTCGCGGTTACCGACACGACCGACGTGACGTCGACAGGCAACCAGCTCGACCCGACCGCCCCTGGCTTCAACGGCGCGACGGCGACGATGGGCGACCAGACGGCGCACGGCAACTGGAGTTCCCAGTTCTTCGGGCAGCCGACGACCGCTGACGCCTACCCGCTCGGCGTCGGCGGCACGTTCCAGGCCGACAACGAAAATGTGAGCATCGGCGGCGCGTTCGGCGCGCGGCGGTAGGCCGAAAAGACCGGGGAGCCCCGTTCCGCGGGGCTTCCTTCCCGATCGGGGCCGGTTCGTTGGGCCGGCCCCCTTTTTTTGCAAGGACACCCCGATGACCCAACGGTGGCGGCCCGCCTCTTGTGCGGCCTTCCCCCTCCCCACGGATGCGTCTGCGAAATGCCGCGCGCGTCCGCGGCGCTATACCTTCCCCTCTTCAGAGGGGGAGGCCCGAACAAGAATTGGGCGGGGGTGCCGTGGCGCCGGGCACGCACTGCCGACCGCCCATCCGGCTCGAACGGCACGGCACCCCCATCGACCTCGCTGCGCTCGGCCACTTCCCCCTTTGAAGAAGGGGAAGGACAAGGTTGCGGCGTCCCGGCCCTTGTCGCAGAGAAATCCCAAGGGGAAAGAGGATTCGGGGGCTGCGGCGTCCGGGCGATCTGCCGGATTGCGGCGGGTTGCCGTCGCCATCGGACTCGTTGCGGGGGCGCTGGCGGCGGCTGCGCCGGCCCTGTCCCAGACGAAGGCCCAAAAGCCGGCGCAAACGACCGCTCAGGGCAAACCCACCGCACCGCAATCCGTCGCCGCGCGGGCGACGGCGCTGCTGCGGGCCGGGCGGCCGGTCGACGCGTTGAGGCTTCTGCGGCCCGCCGTGGCGGCAAGGCCGAACGATCTTTCCCTGCTGTTCCTGGTGGGCCGGGCCGGCATCGCCGCGGCCCAGAGGCATACGGGCCGGACCGACGCCGACGACAGGGCGCGCACCGCCTTCCTCGACGCCGCCATCGCCGCCCTGCGGCGCATGCTGACGATCCGCCCCGGCCTCGTGCGCGCCCGGCTGGAACTGGCCCGCGCCTTCTTTCTCAAGGGCGAGGATTCGCTCGCCCGAGAGCATTTCGAGCGGGTGCTGGCCGGCAAGCCGCCGGCGGCGGTGGCGGCGAACGTGCAGCGCTTTCTCGGGCAGATCCGGGCGCGCAAGCGCTGGACCGTCCGGGTCGGCATGGCCCTGGCGCCGGACAGCAACATTTCCGGGCGCACCGACGAACGAACGATCCTGATCGATACCCAGTTCGGCCGGCTGCCCTTCACCTACAACACCGACAGCCCGCCGACCTCCGGCATCGGCCTGGCAATCTGGGCCGGCGGCGAATACCAGCATCCGCTGTCAGACCGCTGGCGGCTGCGGGCGGGCGGCGACGTCTCGCGCCGGGAATACCAGTCGGACCCGTTCGACCGGATGTTCGTAAGCACCTACCTGGGCCCGCGCTGGCTGATCTCGCCGACGACCGAGGCCAGCCTGCTGGCGAGCCTGCGGCTGAGCTGGTTGTCGGACGAACCGGACTTCCGCGACCTCGGCCTGCGCTTCGAGGGCCGGCACCGGCTCACCCGGCGGCTCTCGACGACCTTCGACGCCTCCTGGCACGACCGGCGCAATCCGGGCCGCGCGCGGCTCGACGGGCCGGTGGTCGATCTCGCCGCGGGGCTCGGCTGGACGGCGACGCCGACGATCCGCCTCGACGCGGCGGCGGGCTGGGGCCTGCAGCGGACGAAACAGGAGAACCTGCGCCACAGCTATCGCTGGCTGCGGGCGGGCGCCACGGCGCTGCTGCCCTGGGGCTTCACCGTCGGCGGGTCGGGTACGGTGCGCTGGACCGGCTACGAGGGCAACTGGGCGCCCTTCGTGCTCGGCGGCGGGGAGCGGCGCGACCAGACATATTCGCTCCGCCTGAACGTCCACAACCGCGCCGTCACCATACGCGGCTTCAGCCCGCAACTCTCGGTCGTGCACGAGTGGCGGCGGTCCAACGCGCAACTGCACGACTACCGGCGCACCTTCGGCGAGTTGCGCTTGGTGCGCCTGTTCTGAGCCATGGACGCGGCGTCGCCCGAAGACCGGAGCTGGGGCCGGCCGCGGTTCTGGCGCTTGCCGCAGCCGCCCTGCTGGCGATCGCAGCGGCGATGGCTTGGCTGTCCTATTCCCCGGCTACGCCCGAACAGCTGGAGGCGATGGACTGCGCGGACCTCGCCGCCGTCATGCTGGACGGCGGCGACGCCGAACGGCGCGCCGCTCTCGGCGTCTATGTGAAGAAGAAGTGCATCTGACCCGGCGCCGCTTTCCGAAGACAAGACCGGGCCCGGATGGCGGCATCCGGGCCCCCTTTTTTGCATGGCCCCTTCGGCTTCGCTCAGGGCAGGCCCTTCGATACGCCCCCGGCCTACCCTCCCTTGCCACCCCGGACGGAGCGCAGCGGAGATCCGGGGACCAGGAGCCACAGGTCGAGGCCGTGCTGGGCGACTCTGGGCCCCGGATCAAGTCCGGGGCGGCAAAGACGGTGGGAATTCGGCGGTCAGGATCGGGGCAGCAAAGCCATGAATCCCCCCTCCCCCAAGGGATTCCTCTGCGAAAAGGGGATTCTCAACGGGTCGGGGATGTGATTCTTTGCGCTCAGCAACCGTTGGGGGTGTCGATGAGCGGCAAGGGTCAGCTGGGGTTTGCGGATGCGTTTGTGTCTCCGGGTCTTGGGGCGAACCGGAAGCTCGATCGTCTGGACGGGATGATCGACTGGTCTCCGCTCGAGCGTCTGGCGTCGCAGGTCCGCACGGGTCGCCGGGGCCGTCCGCCCTATGCGCCCCTGTCGATAGCTGAAGGCGCTCTATCTTCAGGCGCTCTACGACCTGTCGGACCCCGGTCTGGAGGAGGCGCTGCTGGACCGCCTGTCGTTCCGGCGCTTCTGCGGCTTTGCGCTTGACGGGGGCACGCCGGACGAGACCACGATCTGCCGCTTCCGCGGCGATGCGGGCGCGGCGCTGGAAGCGGCCTTCGAGGAGATCAACCGCCAGTTCGACACCGCCGGACTGATCGTGCGCAAGGGCACGCTGATGGACGCCACGCTGGTGGCCGCGGCCTCGCGCCCGCCGCCTTACAAGGCCGGTGCGGGCGCCGGGCACGCCCGCGAGCCCGGCGCCGACTGGACGCGCAAGAAGGGCCGCGCCTTCTTCGGCTACCCCATTGCAGTTATTGGGCGCATCTCGGCGTCGACCAGGGTTCCGGGCTGATCCGGCGGGCGGTGCTGACCTCGGCCAAGACCTACGAAATCGAGGTCGCCGACCGGCTGATCTGCGGCGACAGGGCCTACGAGCAGGCGGCGCGCCGGGCGCGGCTCAAGGCCGCCGGCATCAAGGACCGCATCATGCACCGGCGGAACAAGCACAGGGCCGCGCTACCGCACTGGCAGAAGCGCCGCAACGATCTCATCGCAAGGCGCCGGGCGCCGGTCGAAGCCGTGTTCTCGGCCTTCAAGCGCCTCTACGGGCAGAGACGGGCCAGGAGCCGCTCGCTCGAACGGAACGCCTCCCGCCTCTTTGCCGTCGCCGCCGTCTACAACATGCGCCGGGCCTGCCTGCTCGCCGGGCCGTGAGGGCCTGGCGCGCCCGAAAACGCAAAACGCACCGCAATCCGACCCGCAAACGCCGCAGCGAACCCGCCGGTCGATACCGAAAACGCTCCAAAACACCCCAACCCCCGCCACAAACCTCTCCTTGCGACTTTCGCAGAGGAATCCCCAGGGGGAGGGGGATTCGGGCGGCGGCGGCGTCCGTTCGGGCGTTCAGGGGGTAACTTTTCGATAAACCGGATCGTCGGTTCCGGCGCGAAAAATGTTCGTCGC